>JAYTXB010000656.1:0-4608 GCA_043743205.1 Schlesneria sp. | reverse complement strand
GAGGCCCCGGGCTTTTGAGCGAAGAACCCGGGGCCTCACGGCACCCGGCTCACCTCGATATTCAGATAGATACCGCCAGTTGTTGATGCGCCGGTGCTAATGGCCTTGATACCGTGCGGAACGTCGATTGTTCGTATCACGTAATCCGCAGGCCCTTCGGCAGGGCTTCACCGAAGAGGAGCGACTGGTCTTCGGTTTCGAGCGTGCCGACTTCGCGGACCAGTTCGCGATGGCGTTTCGCCGTTTGCGTCCGATCCATCCACGAAAGGACGCTGTGGCGAGTTGACTCGTCGATGTCGCGGTAACGGTCGCCCGTCTTGCGGGCGAGTTGCATCACCGCAAACGAGACCAGCGGATCGCTGTTGTCGAATTTCATGAGGCGGTTCAGCCAGCGCACGCCCACGTCGGGTGAGACCACCGCGTTGAGCGGTCCGTACACGAGTCGCCTCGCGCCGACTCGGGCCAGCGCCCACAAGGCGGCGGAGCGGAGCGCGGCGAACCGGTCGCGATGCAGCACGTCGAGCAACACGTCTCCCAGTTCGAGTTTGATTGCAACGGACAGCAGCTCGCACGCGCCGAGCAACCGCAACGTCTCGGCTGCTTCGTGCGGATTGCGTCCGAAGTCGTTCCCCTTCGTCAGGCCGGACGACGCGCGCAGCGATGTCCTCACGGTGGCGAGCAGCGACGACGTGAGCGACTGTTGCTGCCCGGCGGTTAGCCCGCCTGCCACGCGACGCCACAGGATCGACAACTCAGCGCGGTTGGCCGGATTGTCGAAGGCGAGCTTGCCGCCGAGACGCTTCCACGTCTCAGCCACTCGCCAGTCATCGACCGCCAGTCCGTAACCGGGCCGCAACGCGAAGCCCGTCAGGTTGAGCCAGCGCGCCTCGTGTTGAGGACTCAAGCGACGACTGGCCTCGACCTCCAGCAGCGTTTCCCACAATTGCCGCAGCAACGATGTCGGCCACTCACCCCGCTCCATGCCGAGCGTCTCGGCCAGACGTTTCATCAAATGATCGGGGCTTTTTCCGGTCCCCTCGCCCCCCGCCTTGGGGGAGAGAGGGCTAGGGTGTGGGGGGGCGTTGAGGTCGAGAGGCTTTCGATCAGCGGGATGACTTTGAAGAGAGGCTATCTTGGGTGAGATAGTGTCGTCGGTCAGAGAAGACCCCCTCACCCTAGCCCTCTCCCCCGAAGACGGGGGCGAGGGGACAAGAGAAGGCACCAAGCTCGCAAACGTCACGGCAATCACATCGCGCGCGGCTCGCAGCACCTCGTCATCCAACACGCCCTGTTGTTCTCCGACCGCCTCGTGCGCAACGACATCCGTTTGTGTGGCCGATCTCACGTCGAACAGCAGCTTCCACGAACGCTTGCCGTCCGCCTCGCGGCACCACAGGTCGAGCGTGCCGATCTCGGTGAGCTTCGCTTGCAGGATCACCGTCACCGAACCGGCCTCCTTCGACTTCCCCTGCTTGAGAACCGTCCGAATCGGCGGCAACGATCTGATCTGCTCAGCATCGACATCGACGAGATCGCCCGGCTTGTCGGTGAGCCGCGTGCTGGAGACATACAGCGGGAACTCGATCGGCTGTGAGACGAGCAACTGAAACTGCCGCGAGGTCAGATCGACTTCGTGACCCGGCTCGATGCTGGCGGGAAGCAGACAGAGGGCGCGGAGTGCGGGACTCGGACCTTCGTCCTCGACGCCGATGTAGTACGTCCGGGCGAGACCCGCCGCGATGCGCACCCCTTCACCGCGTCGGACCATGCCGTAGTAAGCCGCTCCGCGCGCGACGGCCAGATCGAGTCGTTCATTCTCCAGCACGATGGGCGACCAGTTCGGATCGGCCTCGCTGCGGAACCAGCCTTCGAGTGACTCGACAATCAGTCGCTGCAAAATCGGTGACGCGAAGACGCCACCGTTGAAGAGGACGATGTCGGGCCGGGCGGGGTCGGAAATTCCTGTCCCCTCGCCTCCCGCCTTGGGGGGGAGAGGGTTAGGGTGAGGGGGGGCGTTGAGGTCGAGAAACTTTTGATCAGCGGGATGACTTTGAAGAGGAGCTATCTTCGGTGAGATAGCGTCGTCGGGAACAGAAGCCCCCCTCACCCTAGCCCTCTCCCCCGAGGACGGGGGCGAGGGGACAGGAGGCTCCTCCAGCGCGACATAACGATGCGCGGTCAGGAACGCGGCCAGATGCGTCGTCACGGCGGGATCGGCGGCGTAGGGGAGGCCGAACTCTTGGAAGCCCGATTGCGATGCGAGCGGCTTCTTGTCGAGCGCGACCTGCGGGAAGAAACCGTTCACGAGCAGCTCGCGCACTTCGTCGCGCGTGACCGGGACTTGCAGGCTGCCGCCGATCAGCTTCGAGCCGCCGCCGGGCAGAGTCAGCGTCCACTTGTCCGGCGCGTCGTCGGCCATCAAGACCTCTTTGACCTGCCGGCAACTGCGGACGAGGACGCTCCATTGCCTCGGTTCGAGATGCCCGTCTCCCTTGAGTCGCCGTTCAATGTGATGCGCCAGCGCGAGGTCGCAGTTGTCGCCGCCGAGAATCAGGTGATCGCCGACCGCCACGCGATGGAACTGCACCGCGCCGTCGCTCGCTCGCTTCACTCGGATCAGCGTGAAGTCGGTCGTGCCGCCGCCAACATCGCACACCAGGATTTTCTGGCCGGGTGAAACGAGGTCACTCCAATTGTCGGCGTGCTTGTCGATCCAGGCATAGAACGCGGCTTGAGGTTCCTCAATGAGGACGATCCGCGTCAGCCCCGCCTGCTTCGCCGCCTTCACGGTCAACTCGCGCGCCACCTCATCGAACGACGCGGGCAGCGTGAGCACAAAATCCTGCTCGGCGAGCGGATGCTCGGGGAACTGCGCGTCCCAGGCGTCGCGCGCGTGTTGCAGATACCGCGCACTGACGGCGACGGGCGAGAGTCGTTCGACATCCTCCGCCCCCTGCCACGGCAACAAGTCGGCCGTGCGATCGACTCCCGCATGGCACAGCCACGACTTTGCGGACGAGATCATCCGACCGGGGACGAGCGTTCCGTGATCGCGCGCGAAGTGGCCGGTAATGTGGTCGGCCTGACGGCCCTCTTGGTTCGCCCCTCTTGTCCCCTCGCCCCCCGACTTTGGGGGGAGAGGGCTAGGGTGAGGGGGGGCATGGAGGTCGAGTGGCTTTAGATCGGCAGACCGACTTTGAGGTGAGGTTGCTTCCTCAGAAATAGCGATAGTGCTTGGAAAAGCCCCCCTCACCCTAGCCCTCTCCCCCGAGGACGGGGGCGAGGGGACAGGAGGTTCCGCACTCGGAGAGTGCGGGCTACTTTGCCACGGCAGCGCGGTGGACTCATCCGGGAACTCACCGCTCGCCGGTTGATAGTGGAACGAGGGGAGCGTGTCTCGCGCCTCGATCTGTCCCGGCGCGACGACCTGCGGAATGGCAAACGTGCGGATGCGTCGCGGCGACTCGTTCGTATCGACATAGGCCATCGCCGAGTTCGTCGTCCCGAGATCGAGTCCCACAACGAAGCGGCTGGGTGGAGTTTGGTCTGAGGTCATGGTTCTTCAGTAGGGTGGGACCAGCTCGCGCAGCGTGCGCTGGCCCACCATGTCGCTTGGTAAATGAAGGTGGGCCGGCGCGACCGGAGCGTCGCTGGTCCCACCCTACGGCGGTACTATACGGCCCATCCGCGAGACTCTTCAAAGCACTTCGTCATCAATGGTGAGGACACTCATGCAGACTTCGATTCGTTGGTTCTTGCTCGCTCTGTTCGGATGGACTTCGGTGGCGGCGGCTGAAGAGGCGACGGTCACGCTGCGCGGGACGATCATCGACAGTGAAACCGACAAGCCGGTCGCCGCGCGAATGTCGGTGAAGTCGGCCGATGGCAAATGGTACTTTCCCAAGTCGGTCGATCCGGCGGGGGCGGCCATCGAATACAAGAAGCAGGCGGGACCGACGAGCCTCGAACAACATGTGACTCTGTCGGCTCATCCGTTCGTCGTGAAAGTGCCTCCCGGCAAGTACACGATCACCGTCGAACGGGGCAAGGAATACTGGCCGTGCGAGCATGAGTACGAGTTCAAAGACGGCGAGTTGGAACAGGAAATTGGTCCAACGCTGGAACGCTGGACCAACATGGCGAAGTTGGGCTGGTTCTCGGGAGATGTTCACTCGCATCGACCGCTGGCCGAGACGCCGAACCTGATCTTGGCGGAAGACCTGAACGTCGCGATGCCGTTGTCGCACTGGGTCACGGCGGCGGACATCGACCCGACGCAGGGGAACCGCATCTCACAAAGTGGACCGGTGAAGCCGGAGTGGATCGCCGTCGATGCGACTCACGGCATCCATCCGCTCAACACCGAGTACGAAATTTTCACGGTCGGTGGGAAGTCGCACACGCTTGGTGCTGTCTTGATCTGCGGACAGCAGACGCCGCTTGACCGGGGCGTGCCGCCGGTAAGACGCATCGCCGAGCAGGCGCATGCCGACGGGGCGTTCCTCGATTTGGAGAAGCATTCGTGGGCGTGGACGCCGATGATCGTGCCGCTGATGAAGGTCGATCTGTTTGAGCTGGCGAACAATCACTGCTGGCCGACCGACTTCG
>JAYTXB010000655.1:0-15057 GCA_043743205.1 Schlesneria sp. | reverse complement strand
TGTCCTCGATCTCGCCAAGATCGAGAGCGGAAAAATGGAACGGCATCCGGTCGAGATGTCGCTCGCGGACCTCGTCGAACGGACGGTCGGCTCGATGACGGCACTGGCCGACAAAAAGAACATCGACCTGCACTGGCAGGTCGATCCCGAGTTGCCCGTCCTCCTGCAAGACCTCGGCAAGCTCCAGCAGATTCTGAGTAATCTGCTCTCGAACGCGATCAAGTTCACGCCGGAAGGGGGCCGCGTGCAGGTCCGCGCCGAGCGACGCGACCCGGGCCGCTTTGCACTCATCGTGGAAGACACCGGCATCGGCATTCCGCTCGAAGATCAAGAGCGGATCTTCGAGAAGTTTCGCCAGGGAGCCGCCATCTCGGGACAGCGAGACTCCCTCACACGCGAGTTTGAAGGAACGGGTCTCGGCCTGTCGATCACCAAGGAACTGTCGAAGTTACTCGGCGGTGAAATCTGTCTTCAGAGCGAGTTCGGTAAAGGAAGCGTCTTCACGATCGACCTGCCGCTTCGCGTTGAGTTCGTGGCGGCGACTATCGAATCTCGTACTAAGCCGGTTGCCGAAGCGGTCAATCTTCAATCCGAACGCCCGTCATCCATCAGCCGGCCTCCCAGTGCGACGTGATGTTCGCCCGAGCGATTCAACGAACCAATTGACCGCGCGAAACAGCCCACCCATAATCGCGCCGCCTGAACGACTCTGAGCGACCTGTCCAGGCACAGCGGCAAACTTCCGAAGTCTTCGGAGACTTCGGAAGTTTGGGGATCGACGGTGAGCTTCATCAACGACATTCCTTCACCTCACTTTTCCGGTGGCACAGCATGACGAACTGGCTCAGTCGAGCGACCGGTGCCCTTCGCACGCAGGCCCCTCCCGCACCGGAGCCTTACGAAGTCGGTTGCGACTGCGGCGGGCGCGTTATCGGTGAGCGAACGACAGCGGCTCAACGACCGCCGTGTCCTTCCTGCGGTTGCCGCGTGTTTGTACTACCAGTCAATGTCTACCCCCGTTCGGTGAAGCCCGCTGCTCCAGTCACGCCAGTTCGTGAGCAACCGATCAAAACATCGAAGAAAGGACGCGAGTCCTCCGCACCAGAGGCATCTTCCAAGCCGCAACACGCGGCCAAAGATCGAGCCAAGTTGGCAGAGGCCGCGCCGCTTGTGACCGCGACCGGAATTGCACTCGACGCGCGAATGAAGTTCTTCACCCCGCTGCGACTGATCGTGCTGGCGATGCTCGCCGTGTGCGGACTGACCGGTTGGGGGTTGATTCATCGGCAGAAGATTGAAACGGCAAAAGCCATCGTGGCGAAGGCGACTGAAGAGGGGATGCGGGCGATTCGCGAGGGAGACTTTGTCGGAGCAGCCCGCGATTTGGAGCGTGCTCGCGCAGCGGTCGATCTCCTGAAGCGAACCGACGCCGAAGCACTATCAGTGAGGCAACTCTGTCGCGAGGCGATTGCCGCACGCGGACTCGCGAGTGACTCGCTCTTGGAATTGATTCACAAGTCGCTCGCTGACATCCGACCAGGGGTGATTGAAGCTCAGCGGTTCGACGGCCTCTATCGCGATTCTTGGGTGCTGTTTGACGCGACGTTGCTGGTCTCTGGAGACGCGAAGCAACCGAGTCTCGTCGATCTGGGGATTGCTCATCATGGCCGTCCCGTGCGGATCGAAACGAACTCGAACCTGATTCGACGCGCTGCTCAACAAGCCTCCACCGACTCACCGCCTCGCGTTATCTTCGCCGCCAAGCTGGCTCGACTCGTACCGGCACACGACGCTCAGACCGAAGCGGTGCTGAGGCTCGACGGTGACACGCTCTTTTTGTGGGGGACGTTCGAGACCTATGAAGCCCTCGGCTACAGCGAAGACGACGCCGAACTACAACGCCACACGCGCGAACTGCTCGAACGACAGCGAGAGCTGATGAAGGAGGTAAAGTGAAGACCATCGCACCTTGGACTGCGGTACCTCAGAACCTCTTTGGCTTGCGGCGGAGCCGACTTTCTTGCTCCTGCAGTTCGTTACCTCCGCATCGTCAATCTCGAAAAGCAAACGCAAACTTCAAAGGTTGCTCCGCCACGAATGAGTGCGGGACTGAGGTGCCGCACTCCCAGAGATCGCGTGCGGGCGCCAAAATAATCTCGGCCGTCACCGTGATCGTGGCGGTGTTGACGGTGAGCCTGTTTTCGACACAGGCCAGCGCTGCCGACAACGTCTGGTCGGTCGAGTTCCTCAACTCACGCAAAGCCGAGTGGGACCAACTGGCTGGCCCCACGGTGCGCATCGAAGGGCGTGTCGCTCTGCAAGGGAAAGGTCAGTTGCGGTTGGCGAAGTGCGACCTGAACTTTCGCGCCAACGAATCCCTGTTGCGGTCGATCAGCGGCAAGAAAACGATTGAAGTGACCGGCCGCTTCAAGCGAGAAGAAGGGAAGGTTTGGTTTGAGGTTGCACAGCTTCAAGCGATCCCTTCCGACCTAGAGCAATTCGAATCTCGCTCCTCGAAGCTGCGCAATCCGCGTCCGGCCGAGTACTACGAGTTGGGCGACTGGGCCGTCGAACGGAGCCGCTTCTATGATGATGCCGAACTGGCCAAACGCGGAGCCGCCGTGTACTCGCAAGGTCTCAAAGCCGATTGGCGGACGCTTCCAGTCGATGATGGTGAGGCCCGATTGAAGCTCGCACTGAAGGCAAAAGAATACAAGTTTCCCGAAGACCAACGTCAGGAGCTGCTGCACGAGGGCTATCGTCAGCTCTGGCAAGCCGCGCTGAAAGTCGAACAGCCTGCACCGGAGACGTGGCTCTTGCTGGCCGCTCGCGTGGCCAAGGACTTGCCCGGTTGCACGCAGCCTCTTCCCGAATATCCCGTCGGTTTGAAACAGCGTTACGACCGTGAGCCATTGACCGTTTACCGCGAAGCGTCAGCCGAGACACGAATGCAACTTCATCGAATGTTCTATGCCGCCATCGTCCTGAAGCCGATCCTCAGTGAGGCGGCCACCGATGGTCGCGATGGCCACGCGATCGCGATCAAGATCGAAACGACCATTCCCGAAGAGAAGGAACTCGCCGAGAAGTACCGTGCGTTCAGGCTCACGTGGCGACTGGCTCGCGTGACTACCGCCACGCGACAGGAAGCAGAACAACTCGCCAGCGACTATCGCACGCGACAGCAACCGGCGGTCGCGGCACAGGCCTTGCAAACGTGGTTGAAGTCGCGCGAAAGCCGGATGCGCGAAGATGGCTCACACAGCCTGTTGCAGCACGCGGAAGAGTATCTCGAACTGCTGCAAGATGAAGACAAAGCTGCCTCGCTGCTAAAGGAAGCCTATAAGCTCGACCCCTCATTCGAGGATGTCACGCGCCGCTTGTCGTCACTCGGCTACAAGCTCGAACGCGGTGCGTGGTCGAAGGACAAAGCCCCCTCCTTGTCTCCGATCATTCCGAACGCCGAGACGAATCCGATTGGCAGCGTTGCAGTCGGTATGACGGCCTCCGCCTTGAAGACGCACATGGGAGGGCAGCCCGAAACGATCAGCCGAGCCATCACCAAATCGAGTGTGATCGAAATCTGGAACTACGGTGCCGCCGGCAATCCCCGTCTGACATTCCACCTCGAACGAACCGGTCGCGGCGAAGCCAAAGTGATCGAGTTCATCAACGGTCGATAGAGGTGCATCATCGACCTTGCAGCATCTTCCACCGGCCAACACAATGGCGCGTGCCTGCCTTTGCCATCATGAGATGCACCCGCCAGCCTTCCTCGCTGCTCACCCAACATCACGCCTGTTCGAGGCCACTTGATGCCTGACTTCTCGCTTCGTTCTCGCTGCTCGTTTTTGATCGCGTTGTTCTGCGCGAGTGGCTTTAACTTCACCACGCCTCTTCGCGTGGAAGCTGCCGATCCTGCGGCATCTTCATCGGCCGTCACCTTCGAGCAGCATGTCCGTCCGATTTTGAAGGCGTTCTGTTTGGATTGCCACGGCGGCGGCGAGCAACTCGAAGGGAAGCTCGACCTGCGACTCAAACGGTTCATGCTCACGGGTGGCGAGAGCGGCTCGGCTCTGAACGTGGGGCAACCTGCCGAGAGCTTGATCGTAAAACGACTCAAGAGCGGTGAGATGCCGCCCACCGAGAAGAAGGTTCCAGCCGAGCAGATCGCGATCATCGAACGCTGGATCGCAACCGGTGCGACGACCCTGCGCGACGAACCCGAGTCGCTACCACCGGGACTCGGCATCACATCCGAAGAGCGAGCCTACTGGTTCTTTCAACCGCTACGCCGACCGAGTGTTCCCGCCGTAAAGTCGCTTGCGCAGACTCGCTCGCCGGTCGATCTCTTCGTGCAATTGAAGCTCGACGAACGCGGAATCGGCCTCAACGGTGAGGCGGATCGGTTCACGCTCCTCAAACGTGCGACGTTCGATCTGATCGGGTTGCCTCCCACGCTCGATGAGACCGAACATTTTGTGAGTGACTCCGCCCCTGATGCCTTCGAGCGATTGCTCGACCGCCTGCTCGCGTCGCCTCATTACGGCGAACGGTGGGGACGGCACTGGCTCGATGTCGCGGGCTATGCCGATTCGGAAGGGGACGGCAGCGTCGATACGATCCGGCCCTACATCTACAAGTTTCGCGATTACGTCGTCCGGTCGCTCAACGCCGACAAGCCGCTCGACCAGTTTGTGACCGAGCAGTTGGCGGGAGACGAACTCGTCACGCCCCCCTACAAAAACTTGACTCCCGAACAGACGGAGTTGCTCGTCGCGACCGGCTTTCTGCGCATGGCGGCTGATCCGACGGCGAGCGGTCAAGGCGACCCCGAGACTTCGCGCAATCAAGTCGTGGCCGACACGATCAAGATCGTTTCATCGAGCCTGCTCGGTTTGAGCGTCGGCTGCGCGCAGTGCCACGATCATCGCTACGACCCGATCCCGCAGGCCGACTACTTCCAAATGCGAGCCATCTTCCAACCGGCACTCGATCCGCAAGGCTGGGTCATCCCGCGTGAGCGAGTCATCTCGCTCTACAGCGATGACGATCGGGTGCGATCCGCCGCCATTGAAGCCGAAGCGGTGAAACTGCAATCCGACGTGAACGTCAAGCGGCAGAAGCTCATCGACACCGCCTTCGATCTCGAAATCGACAAGCATCCGGCCGACCAGCGTGAGGCGTTGCGAGCCGCCTTCAAAACTCCGGTCGACAAACAAACCGACGAGCAAAAGAAACTGGTTGCGACCACACCGAGCCTCAGCATCAACGGCGGCAATCTCTATCAGTACAACGCCGGTGCTGCCGAAGAATTGAAGAAGGATGAAGCGGGCGTCGCGACGAAGCGCGCCGAGAAAAAGATCGAGGACTTCATCAGCGTCCTCAAAGAATCGGGAGGGACGCCGAACCCGACACATCTCTTCCATCGGGGTGATCATCGCACGCCGAAGGCTGCGGTCTTACCGGCCGATTTGACGATCGCCGCTCCCGACGGACAGCGGTTCCAAATCGACGAGAACGACAAAACGTTACCCACCACGGGACGCAGGCTCGCGTGGGCGAAGCACATTACCAACGGATCGCACCCGCTGCTCGGTCGAGTCCTCGCCAATCGGATCTGGCTGCACCACTTCGGCCGAGGGATCGTCGAGACGCCGGGTGAGTTCGGCATCCTCGGCACCCGACCGACTCACCCCGAGTTGCTTGATTGGATCGCGAGTGAACTTGGAGGACGGGCACACTTGCCCGTCTCGCCGTTGAGTACGACCAATGACACGTCAACCAGCGAAATCAGTGTCGGCGAAGACGGGACGGGCAAGAGTGCCCATCCTATTTGGGCGTTCAAACGGCTTCACCGTCTGCTCATGGCATCAGCGGTCTATCGACAGTCCTCGCACCGCGCGAGCGACGCGGCGATGAAGGATGCTGACGGAGCGTTCTACTCGCGATTCCCCGTGCGTCGGTTGGAGGCGGAGATTGTGCGCGACCGCGCGTTGGCTGTCACCGGTCGCCTGAACGACTCGCTCTTCGGACAACCGGTCGAAGTGATGGAGGACTTCGCGGGGCAGGTTCACGTGAAGGATGACGTGCCACGCCGCAGTCTCTACATCCAATCGCGCCGCACAAAGCCGGTGTCTCTGCTGGCCGCGTTCGATGCGCCGGTGATGACGCTCAACTGTGATCGCCGTCCGTCGAGTACCGTCGCTCCGCAATCACTCATGCTAATGAACGGTGACTTCATGCTCGCGCAGGCCGAGCATCTTGCCCAGCAGATTCACGCCGAGGGGGTACTTCAGAGCAGCCCTCTCGCGTTCGACAGCGCTCCATTCCTGAGTCGCTTCTCCGGACAACGCGCCGCGTGGCAGTACGGCTACGGTGGGATCAGTGACGCGCCCGTCACAGCGTCTGCGACGGCGACCAACACCGATGCCACGCGTGTCCGTGTCCAATTTCATGCGCTGCCGCACTGGACCGGCACGTGGTGGCAAGGAGGGGCGAGTCTTCCCGATGCGACGCTGGGCTATGCCTTGTCGCGTGCGGAAGGAGGTCATCCCGGTGGCTCCCCGCAGTTGGCCTCGATCAAACGTTGGACCGCCCCGCGCGACGGCCTGATTGCAGTAAGCGGTCGGCTGCAACATGGCTCTGAGAACGGCGACGGTGTCCGCGCGCGAGTCGTCTCCAGCCGCAGTGGTCTCCTCGGCGAATGGACGGCCAAGAACGGTGGCCTTGAGACTCCCGTGACCAACGTTGAAGTGCGCACGGGCGACACACTCGATTTCGTGACCGACGCGATCACCAATGAGAACAGCGACTCGTTCGACTGGCCGATCCGCCTCCGCCTCACCGATGTCACTGGCGCGGAACTCAACACATGGGACTCACTCGCCGACTTTCATGGCCCGCTGCCTCGACCCTTACCGCAGCGCATCGCCCACGCCTGGCAACGCGCCTACGGACGGGCCATCACGGGGGAAGAGCTTCAACTCGCCTGCCAGTTCCTCGAAGACCAGTCTCGCACCTTGAAAGCGACCTCGCCCAAAGACGATCACGAACGACTCTCGTTGACGAACCTCTGCCAACAACTGCTCAGCTCGAACGAGTTCCTCTACGTCGATTGAGACTCGCCCGCCCTCATTCCTTCCCTCTGGAAGCACCATGACGGAAGAAGAACGCCTGCTCGAAAAACTCCAAAAGTTGGAAGCTCTGTTTGCAGGGGCGTATGCCCAGGGCGAACGCGCCGCTGCCGCCAATGCGATGGATCGCATGCGCGAGCGATTGAACAAACTCCGCGAAAGTGACCCGGCCGTCGAGTACACGTTCACACTGCAAGATGCGTGGTCACGCAAGTTGATGCTGGCTTTGATGCGACGGTATGGACTGGAGCCTTATCGCTATGCTCGACAGCGGCACACGACTGTCGTCGCGCGAGTCCCCAAGTCCTTCGTCGATCAAACGCTGTGGCCCGAGTTCCAACAGTTCTCGGAAGTTTTGCAGAGCTACCTCAGTGCGGTCACCGATCGCATCATCGGACAGGCTCTCGGTGCCGATACGTCGGAAGCGGCTCAACGCAGTGACGAACCGCGAGCGGCCATTGCTGGTCCAAAGTCATGAACTGCCCATCGATCGCCTTCACGATGCACCCGACTTGGCTCAAATGCGGAGTAGCCGAACTCGTGAGAGTTCGGGGAGTAGGCGTGGGACCAGTTCCACCGGCCGCTGAAGACAAACGGCTTACCACAACACGCGATTCGCTCCGGGGACCGGCAAGATTCCATAGGCCCTGTCGTTCCGTGACAGGCAGGCCGATTGCCACACCGCGTCCATTGCCATGCGGCTCTCCTGTCGCGGAACGACAGGGCGACTTTGAGTAAGCCCAATGCTGCCGCTCGCCAACGAGGTCGGTAGCACCGCTCCTACGGTTCTGACTGGACAACGTGATGTCGCGCATTCAATCCGCTTTTCGTCTCCTGTTTACGACGCCGTATCGGCCTCAACCTTCGCAGCGTTCGTTTCTGTCGCGAGGCCAAACGCAGGAGGACGCCTCCGTCCGAGTCACAGTCGCGGTGCTGGACGCTGCCGAAAGTGAGCAGGTGTTCGCGGTCGTATCGGAAGATCGTGCCGTGGTGCGAGCAGGACGTGGAACAGGGCAAGTCGAACCAGCCCATCTTCGATCCCACAAAAACAGCCGCCAGACGAAACGAGGAGTCCGCTTCTGATGCCTTGCGCGGCAATCAATGAGACTTGGGGGAGTAGCCACGCTTCGCCAGAACGTGGGCCATTTCCACGTTCCGCCCGTACACTAGCGACGTGCGGCTAGGTCTCACGTCTGGCCGCAGGAGGGAGATGCGACTTGCCCGCAACCCCGGAATCATCGGGATTCGCGTGTGGGATCAAGACTCTTTCGCCGCTTCAGGTGTCTGTCTAAAGTACCGCCTCGCAATTTTGGCTGTTGGGAACGTTTCTTGGAGTGGTGGTGAGACATGCTCGTAAGTTGGGATTGGCTGAAGCAGTACGTAACACTCGACGTTTCGGTCGAAGAGCTGTCCGAGCGGCTGACCATGTCAGGGTTGAATCTGGAGGAGTTTCATGCGGTCGGCAGCGACACCTGCATCGACTTTGAAGTGACGAGCAATCGGCCCGACTGTCTCGGGCATTTGGGGATCGCCCGCGAAGCGGCGGTGTTGCTGAGTCAGGCACTGAAGGTTCCTACTGCCTCGCCCAAGAGTGGCACGATACCCGTGTCTTCGGTGGCATCGGTCGCCATCGAATGCCCAGAGATCTGTTCGCAATATCAGGCGAGGATCATTCGCGGCGCGAAGGTCGGGCCGAGTCCCGCGTGGCTGGTGCAGCGACTCGCGACGGTCGGCATTGCCTCGATCAACAACATCGTCGATGTCACGAACTACGTTCTAATGGAGTGTGGTCAACCGCTGCACGCCTTCGACTTCGACAAGATGCATGGCGAGCGGATCATCGTTCGGCGAGCCAAGCTTGGCGAGAAACTGCACGCGATCGACCATAAAGATTACATCCTGACTCCCGAGATGTGCGTCATCGCGGACGCCGACCATCCCGTCGCGTTAGCTGGCGTGATGGGTGGTGCCGAGACCGAGATCACGACGGCCACGCAGAACATCCTCATCGAAGCGGCGCTCTTCGCGCCGTTGTCGATTCGCGAGACTTCGCGGCGACTCAAGCTCAGCAGTGACTCGTCTTACCGTTTCGAGCGAAAGCTCGATCCCTACGGACCCGACTGGGCCAGCCGACGTTGTTGTGAGTTAATTCTCGAACTGGCCGGGGGCGAGTTGCTCGACGGAGCCATCTTCGCCGGGACGCCTCCCGCCGCACAACGCGATTCAATCCCGTTGCGGTTTGCGCAGATTGACCGTGTTCTGGGGATCACGATCCCGAGCGATGAAGCGCTGCGCATCCTGAAAGCGTTGGGCCTGGAACTGGTTGAACGCGACACCTCGGACGCCTCGGCAACGTTCAGGCCACCATCGAGTCGCCTGGATCTGTCGCGCGAGATCGATCTGATCGAAGAGGTCGCTCGCATTCACGGACTCGACAAGATTCGCGACGACGTATCGGTACCACTCTGTCGGTCGGCTCAATCTCTGCGAGACCGCGTGACCGACCGCGTGTGTGATGTTCTGACGGCGGCGGGCTTCTTTGAGGCGATCACGTTGTCGTTGGTGAGTGAACGTGACCACAAGCTGTTCCAGCCGCGCGGAAGCTTGGCTCCGCTTTCGATCGATCACCCGGACTTCCGCCAGGCGTGTCTGTTACGACACAGTTTGGTTCCGAGCTTGCTGGCGTCGCGGCGCGAAAACGAGCGTCGTGGTTCGTTCGGTGCACAACTCTTCGAAATCGCGGCGGTCTACCTTTCGTCTGATAAGACGCTCCCACAGGCGCAGTCGGAGCCGACAATGGTCAGCTTCATCAGCGGGTTGCCGTTTGCGGAGATGAAAGGCTTGGTCGAACAACTCGCGGCGCGCATTAACTCTTTGGCAGAAGTGACGGCGCGGCCTGCGAGCTTGCCGCAGTTCGTCCCCGGTCGCGGTGCTGAAGTCCTGTTGAACGGGCAGTTTTGGGGCTGGCTGGGAGAGCTGGATCGGTCGGCATCAGACCAACTTGACCTGCGCGATGCGGTCTCGATCGCGGAGTTGGACTTGGCGGTCTTGGAGGCGAATGCGAACCTCGTCCCGAAGTTCCAGCCGTGGCCTCAGTATCAAGGTTCGTCGCGGGACCTGAACTTCGTACTCGACGATCAGGTGACGTGGAGTTCGCTCGAAGAGATCGTTCGTGCGGCGGCAGGGCCGTTCTTGGAGTCGGTCGGCTTTGGTGGCCAGTACCAAGGGAAGCAGATTCCCGACGGCAAGAAGAGCTACCTCGTGACGTTGTTGTATCGCTCGCCTGATCGGACGCTCACGGGCGAGGAAATCGATGCGGCGCAGCAGTCGGTCGTTAACTCGTGTCAGACACAACTTGGCGCGACGTTGCGAGCATGACGACGTGGAGCCTGTTTGCAACCGGCCCTATGGCTAGTGGCGACAATGATGGGTGGTCGGAGGCGCTCCTCACTTCGAGGAGGAATCCGACATACCTCACGCGGCCTGAAGTGGACATTTAGCCCCAACGCCATCGGCGTGCGAGCTGAGGTTTGACCACATTCGTTCCCACGCCGATGGCGTTTGGGCTAGACGTGAAAACGTCTCATCCATGACCACTTTAGGTACAAACGTCTCACCTTGGTCCTCGCGAGGTCTACCGGACCACAGCGCAGCCCCCCTCCTCTACCGTGTAGTTCTATGGCTGAGTACACTCGGCCCGCGTTTGGAATGTTTTGATGAAAACAGGTGGCGATGGAATCGTGGCCTGATCTGAACGTAATGCCGCAACGCGAATGGAATGTCATCACGTGGATCGTCATCACAATGGCCGATGGAAAACTCGCGATGAAGCAGAGGGGACACTGGCGGCTGGCATTGAGCTGCGCGCTGGGGCTGTTCTCGGGACTCGTATCGGCGCAGGAGACGACTCCACCGGCTGATGCCGCGTCGCCAACAACTTCGCGTGTGGTTGTCCCCGAGGATGCGCAGGCGAACGAGTCCAAGCCTGTCGAAGCCAAGCCGGTAACTACCGCGAGACCGCCAGAAGCGGTGCGGCCGGAAGCAGGCTCGCGATCTCCGCTGGATGCCCTTCCGACCGCCGTGCGCTACTTGCCGAACAAGTTGGGCGAACTCGTCCCCGTGCTGGCCAATGCTACATGGGAGAGCTATGTCGAGTTCATCACCAATCCTCCGTCGATGTCACGCGAAGCGGCTCCGGCGGCAGCGGTCTCGTCCATCGAATTGACTGGTGAGGCAGACGATGAGCGGGCGATACTCACTGCGCGAGTGATCGTGCGGTTGCGGTCAGCCAACGAGTACGTGCGTGTGCCACTTCAACTGAACGAAGCGGTACTGACGAAGTGGGAGTACACGGGAGACGGCCAGCAAATTCCCGGTGACAAAGATCGTGATCGCGGTTACGTCTGGTGGTTTCGTGGCGCGGGACCGCATCAGTTGGATCTGACACTGAGTGTGCCAATCCGCAAGCAATTGCCGACGCGGCGTTTGCTGTTGTCGCTGCCTGTCTCTCCCGTGGCAAAGCTCAAGTTGACGGTGCCACATTCCGGAGCAACGGCGAAGGCGGGCGATCAAACGCCATTAGAGATCAAGGCCATTGAAGGTGGCAAGACGCAGTTTGAGGCGTTCGGCATGGGTAGCCGCATCGACGGACTTAGTCCGCGAGTCGAACTCGGCTGGCAGCCAGCTCCAACCGCATCGCGCACGGAATCGTCGCTCGAGTCCAACACGACGATCCTCGCGCAGGTTGATACAGACGCAGTGCTGCTCGACGTGCAGCAGCGCGTGCAGGCTTTGCAAGGGACGTTCGATTCGTTCGCGGTGCTGCTTCCGTTCGGTGCGGAAGTATTGACACTGGAAGGTGACGACTCGCCAAAACAGCGTCCCGATCCGAATACGCCGCATCGCGTGATCGTCTCGTTGGGAAAGGCGACGGTCGGGCCAGTGCGATTGCATTGGACGGTGCGTCTGCCGGCAGTCGAACGTCGGCGTTTGAAGTTGGACGGATTCGTCGTGGAAGGGGCACGAAAGCAAAGCGGTGAGATCGGTCTCGCCCCGCATGATGGACTGAGGTTGTCGTCGAACTCGAAAAGTAAGGATGCGAACATTCTGCGGATCGATGCGGGCTCGCTGCGCACGGCGGCGGGGACGGCGCCGGTCACGCTTGCGTATCGATTTCTATCGCAACCGTTCAACCTGAATGTCGGCGTGGAGCCGATCGAAGCTTACTACGTGGTGGAGCCGAAGTTGTATGTGACGGCTGCGGTGCATCAATTGAATCTGGATGCCGTTCTGCAGTATCAGGTCTACCGTGACAGTCTGTCCGAAGTGACGATTCAGTGGCCCGACTGGAAAGCACGCGGCTGGGTGATTGACGGGATCGATCCGCCTGGACTGGTCGAAGCGCCGTCGCTCGATGAGGACCGCAACGAAATTCGATTGCGGCTCGTAAAACGTCAGAACGCCGCATTTCAAATTCGACTGCGCGCGCGACGACCGCTCAAAGGGCCGGACGATGCGGTGCTGGCACTGCCGCGCGCACTGGCGTCCAGTTCTCCCAGCGTGTCCTTGGTCGTGGCGAATGCCGAGAACGTCGAGACCGAACTGACGGCACTCGGCGAGACCGTATTGCGGCCGATGCCCGCGACGACCGTGGAACTGGCAACATTGCCCGAGTCGCTGCGTGGATTGAAGTGGTCGGGTTATCGCATCGACACTGACGAGCAAGCGGTGTCGATGCGAATTGTTCCGCAACAGCGGCGTCTACGCATGGAATCGGCGAGCGAAGCCGCCTGGCAAAACGATCGCGTGCAGATCGTGCAGCGAATCGCGTGTGATGTGGTCTACGAACGGTTGACTCAATTGAAGTTAAAGGTCCCTCGCGAATTGTCTGCCGAGCGAGTTCGCTTCTTCACCGAACGTGAAGTGGAGCTGACCGCCGATTGGATGGAGGACGCCGCTGACACACAGATGAGACTCGTCCGGCTGACACTTCCCGAACCGAAGATTGGCCGGTTCGACATTCAGGCACGCTTTTTCGTGCGCGTGTCCGATGCACTGGCGGCCGATGTCGAGGGGACGGTTGCCATCCCGATCGTGCAGAGTGGTGAAGAACCGTTCTCGCAAACGCGGTTCTCTCTGGCGCGCACGGATTGGTTTGAGGCCGCTGCAGAGGCTGTCGCTTGGAAGCCGTTGCCGCTCCGCCCCGAAGCTTGGTTGTGGTCGATGGATGGTTCGCAGCCCGAATTCGTACTGCGCGTGACACGCTCTCGCGGGAGCGCGAACGGTACCGCTCGGGTCTCGAAGGGATTGATCACGGCAGTGATCAGCGGTGCCGGAATGGGACAGATCCGGGCACAGTTTCGGATCGCCACGCGATCCGCCTCCCTTAATCTGACACTGCCACAGCACGCAGAGTTGACTCAGGTCTTCTGGGATCGCACGCCGCTCACGCCGGGCAGCGATATCGTCGAAGTGCCTGCCAGTACTCGCAAGTTTACGCTCCGTTTGCCGGAATCGAGTCGGGCGTTGGAAGCGAATCGTCCGCTGGAGAAAGGTGGCGTAGACTCGCTGAACCGCTTGGCAGACAGCCGTGTGAACGAACGCCCGGTGGGCGATCACCTGCTGACGATCGACTATCAACTGCCGTGTCTGTCACCCGGAGGTGGTGTTGATCATGTCGAATTGTTCTCGCCCCAGTTGCCACAAAGTTCGTGGATGGCCGAAGTTGTCTGGCAGGCGGTGTTGCCGTCGGATCGGCACGTCTTCACATACCCCTCGTCGGCGACGCCGATGTTTCGTTGGCAACGACAAGGTCTGTTTTGGCATCGGCTCTCCGATCCGGTACCCAGCCAACTAAGACAGCGGATTGGAGCCGACTCTGGACCGCCCTCGTTGGCGGCCGCCGATATCGACTCGCCCGAATTGGCGGGAAACCTGTATGCCTTCAGTCAGTTCGGTGCCCCGCGCGCGCTGTCGTTCCGCGTCATGAGTCGGCCGATGATCGTCCTGTTCGGTGCGGGACTGTCGTTGTTGGCGGGCTTCGCAATGTTGCGCATCCCCGCGTTGCGGCATGTGCTCACGGTTCTGTGCGCGGGGTTGCTGTTGGCGACGATCGGATTGTGGCACGCGGCACCGTTGGAACTGCTGCTGCAACCGATGATCGCAGGGCTGATCTTTCCGACCGTCGCCGTGTTGATCGAGAGTTGGTTTCGCCATCGTGACATCGGCACGGTACTGACGCTGCCTTCACCTCAAGCACTCTCCGCCATTCATGGCAGTTCTTTCGAAGAGTTGCCGCCAGGAGCAACCGGTTCGTCACCGACCTTGATGCGTTTCCCGCCTCACGACAGCCGCGATGGAGTCCGCGCCGAATCGGGGAGCGGCGTGTCATGACAACGATCCGACTGGTGCGAATCAGGCGTGTGCTTACGCGGCACGTGGGACAAGTTTCCAACCTGACGGTGTCACGATCAGAGGGTGCCACTCTCCGTCCGCTGGTGAGCGTTCTCTTGGCGGTCTGTTCACTGCTGACCAATGGGCTGCGGATGGAAGCGGCTCCTCCCGAGTCGATCTTGTCGCGGATCCAGCGCATCGACGTGCCTGCCGAGCGGTTGAAGGACTGGCCGCGTGATGCTTGGCAGGGAGTGGCCGTGCCACGCGCGGAATTTGATCGGTTGTTGAACGCGGCCAAGCTCAGTGAACGTGGTCCACGTCGCGTCCATCTGACGAACGCACGGTACACGGCGACGTTGGCGGGTGAAACGTTGCAGGAAGGCCGCGTGACGCTGAACCTCCATCGCTTTGGCGATGATCCGGTGCTATATCCGCTCGGAGAAGTGGGACTGGCACTGCAAGACTTGGGGTGGAAAGTGTCACCCGAGTCTAAAGCGCGGCCCGCCGTATGGGGGGTTGATGCCACCGG
>JAYTXB010000654.1:0-9472 GCA_043743205.1 Schlesneria sp. | reverse complement strand
GAGAAGTCGATCGCGCCGTACTTGCAGGGGATTGAAGAGGCCGATGAACCGCGACGGACGGCCGCGCGAGGCGTCTCGGATCAAGGTGGCCCGTCGCTGTTTCCGAAAAATGGAAGCCCGCTCCCGAGTTCCGATTCGCCCGACCTCTTCTTGGATGATTCACGCGAGCCATTCGAGACCTCCACTCAAAAGTCTCACTCGAAACTACGGTCCAATTCTGAAGATGGCATTCCCGACCTGGCTCCGATTCCGATCCCGGAAACCGACGAGATCATCTCGAACGACACGGCTGCTCGCCGCGAGGACTCGGTCGGAAGTGCGAGTGAGGGAAAGCTGCATGTCGTGCAAAAGGGTGAGACGCTGTCGTCCATCGCGGCGAAGGAACTCGGCAGCACGCACCGCTTCAGCGAGATTTACGAGGCGAACCGCGATCATTTGAAGGACGCGAACGATGTGCGTGTTGGTATGTCTCTACGCATTCCGGCTCGCACTTCAGCGAAGACCTCGAAAGCGACTCCATCGAAGAGCAGGTCCGATTTGCTCAGCAACTCAGCGCCGCCGTTGCTCGATCCCAAGTCGGCTCCGAATGCGTCGGGCAAGTTGTCTTCAAAGGACGTTGCCACGGAGTTATCTGCGCCACGCGATGCTGCTGGCAGCAAGCCTGCGACCGGTTCCGCGAAGAAGTTCGTTCCCGCCGCGCGTCCACCTCTCGGTACGCGCGTACCAAGCCCGCAGACGGACGCGAGTGATCCCAAGTCACAAGCCGGTCGTCGTCTGAGCCAGCTCCCGCCCGAAGAGGCAGGCGGTAAGGTTGCGCGGTAGATCGCCTGATGAGCCGTTAACGTCACGCTGTGTCGAAAGCGGATGCGATGGGCGTTCTTTGCATCGCGAACGAGTGACTCCTAGAATGCCGCCGAGATTCGCGCTTGGATCATCGCGAGCATTCCACACCGAAGTTCCCTCAGGAGACAGACGACATGGCCTTCACACTTCCCGCACTGGCTTACGCCCCCACGGCCTTGGAGCCGCACATCGACGCCAAGACGATGGAGATTCATCACGGCAAGCACCATCAAGCCTATATCAACAATGCCAACGCCAAGCTGGAGGCTCATCCGGCTCTGGCTGCGAAGTCGGTGGAAGCATTGATCTCGGACTTGGCGGCTGTCCCCGAAGACATTCGCACGGTGATTCGTAACAACGCGGGTGGCCACGCCAACCATTCCCTGTTCTGGACGGTGATCGGCCCCAACGCGGGAGGTGAACCGACTGGAGACCTCGCCGCCGCGATCACTTCGACGTTCGGCAGCTTCGCCGCGTTCAAAGAGAAGTTTGCTGCCGCGGCCACCACTCGGTTCGGCAGCGGTTGGGCTTGGCTCTCGTCGGACAAGGGGAAACTCGTGGTCGAAAGCACCGCGAACCAAGATAGCCCGCTGATGGAAGGTCGCACGCCGTTGCTCGGTCTCGACGTGTGGGAGCACGCTTACTACCTCAACTATCAGAACCGTCGCCCCGACTACATCGGTGCTTTCTGGAACGTCGTCAATTGGGCGGAAGTCGCGCGCCGATTTGCCGAAGCAGGCAAGTAGCGGAGGTGAATGCGAGCCTCGCTACGACCTGCGGCTGGCATCCATGCAATTCAATCCGCAGGACACCACGACACGCCGCTCTTCTGGTGGGAGCGGCGTGTTTTCGTTGAGTTACCATCAGCCAAATCCAACACCACTCTACAACTGATTGAGGAACTGAGCGAAACCGTTGTCTTCTTCGGTTGCGGACGCTTCTGTCGCAGGCGGTCGCTCAAACGAGATCGTTTGAGCACTCGGGTCGGCAACGGCAGGCTCCTCGAAACCAAAGCTGATCTCTGGCGAATTTGTTTCCGAATGACCGGCCTCAACCACACCGTGGTCGGTCGTCGGTAGGAAGACGCTGGGAGAATCGGGGGCCGACAGAGTCGCGGCTTTCGCAGAACTGCTCTTGGCTCCCCGCCCAAACAGCGAGAAGAGTGACTTCAAGTTCCCCTTTTTATTGTGAGCAGCCGGTGTCGAGGAAACGTCGCCCGCTGCGGTGGCTTCCAACGTCGTGGTCGCATCGAAGTCGAACGGAGAGGCTTCGTCGGCCGTCTGTTCGGCGGCGCTGGAGCCAATGTCTGCGAACAACATTTCGACCGGTCCCGTCGCACTGGCGGCAATCGAAAACGGATTCGGCTCGATGGCAATTACGGGAGCAGCGACCGGTACTGCAGCAGCGACCTTCGCGACAACAGCAGCAGTCGGGATCGCGATTGCTGCGGCCACCACTGGCTGGCCCACTGACGCGGCCGACTGGGCAACAGCAACGGATCGCGCGACCGGTTTGGCCATTTTCAGTGCCGATGGAACGCTCGCCGCCACAGTGTCTTTGGACGCTGCAGGCTTACTCGGCGGGCTTTCACCAGGAACATTCGGGACAGATTTACGAATGGCATCAAGGGCCGCAGGAACAATGAGCTCGGTAGAAGATGCGTCGCTTTCAACGGGTTTCGCCGAGCGAGACAGCACAAGAGTCTGGCTGGTCGATGCGACGTAATCGACTTTGAACTCGGCAGGCCCCACCACGAGCATCGCTCCCGGCGCGATGGCCGTCGGCAGATGAGCCTGCAACAGCTTGCCATCCACCATCGTCCCGTTGGCGCTCCCCAAGTCTTCGATATAGACCGTGTCGTCAGACAGCGTGATACGACAGTGGGCGCGACTGACTTGGCTGGAGGCGATCTTCAGATTGCACTCGGTGCTGCGGCCGATCAGCGTCACGGGGAGCAACTTGACCTGCTTGACGTTGGCCTTGTCGTGAAGAACCATCAATCGGGCCTGCATGACAGCCTCAATTCTTAAACGGCAACGAACGGACGAAGTCTCAATGAACGTGGCGGCGATCATAGCGTCCGACTTGCGAGCCACTCAAACCAACAGGTCAGACACACCGAAGATTTCATCCAGGCTCATCGAGCTGATGCGCCGTACGGATGATTCACGGGGGTTGCCGTCTGAATTGCCAACGAGTTGCCGATGATCTGAGAATTCGATCATCCTGCTGCGGGGCGTCGATCAACGAAACCGGCCCGGTTCATGGTCGAACCGGGCCGGAAACACTCCATCACATTTGCGGTCGTGCGATCTCACGATCAAACCGCTGCATTGCACCGAACACCGTTACGCTGCCGCCGAGCCATCGCGTGGCTCCAACCGAATCTCACCACGCACGACTTCCGGTGTGAGGACATACTTTTGACCGGGCGACAAGTCCGGCAGGTCGTACATCACTTCAAACATCGACTCTTCGACCACCGATCGCAGCCCACGAGCACCCGTGTCCTTCGACTTCGCGATCCGAGCGATCTCACGCAGCGCTTCGGGGGTGAACTCCAGTTCGGCGTTCTCCATCTGGAAAAACTTTTGATACTGCTTGACCAACGAGTTCTTGGGTTCGGTGAGAATCCTCGCCAAGTCATCTTCTTCAAGTGGAGAGAGCGCGCTGACCACGGGCAGGCGGCCGACCAACTCGGGGATCATCCCGTACTCGATCACGTCGTCCGTGCAGGCTTGGCCGAGCAACTTGCCAGCCCGAGCCTTCAGGGGATCTTCGACTTCAGCGGCACCGAAGCCAATCGTGCGTTTGCCCATTCGTTTGGCGATGATGTCTTCTAGCCCGACAAACGTCCCGCCACAGATGAACAGGATGTTGGTTGTGTCGAGTTGAATGTACTGCTGTTCAGGATGCTTGCGCCCCCCCTGCGGCGGTACGTTGGCGACGGTCCCTTCGAGCATCTTGAGCAACGCCTGTTGCACGCCCTCACCGGACACGTCACGAGTGATCGAGACGTTCTGGGAGGTCTTGCCGATCTTGTCGATTTCGTCGATGAAGATGATCCCGCGTTGAGCCGCTTCGACATCGAAGTCGGCAGCATGCAGCAACTTGAGCAACAGGTTCTCGACATCTTCGCCGACATAGCCTGCTTCGGTCAGCGTGGTCGCGTCGCCGATGGCAAACGGAACTTGCAGCAGCCGCGCCATCGTCCGCGCCATTAACGTCTTGCCCGAACCGGTGGGGCCGATCAACAGGATGTTCGACTTCTCGATCTCGACATCGTTATCGACATCCGCCGTCGCCATCAATCGCTTGTAGTGGTTGTGAACCGCGACCGAGAGAATTTTCTTGGTGCGATCCTGACCGATCACGTACTGATTCAAGTGTGCGGTGATCTCACGCGGAGTGGGCACACGGTTGAAAAGCTTGGTTGAAGTCCCACGCCGTTTCTTCTCCTGGTCCAGAATACTCTGACACAGTTCAATGCACTCGCCGCAGATGTAGACCTCGTCCGGACCCTCAACGAGCGGTCCGACTTCGCGGTAACTCTTGCGACAGAATGAACAGTTGGCGTTTTTTTTGCCGGTCGCACCGCGTTTGCCGGCGGACATAAAATCGCGTCCCGAGGTCATTAGCTTTCCTTCAACGCTGCCGAGTGGGTTTCGTCGGTGAGTAACTCGATGATGAAAGCAAGCGGCGCGTCCTGGCCCTGCCATGATCCTTCAGTGACGCTCGTTGAGGCTCGTTGAGGCTCGTCCTAGAGCCTGCACTGCGAGCGTCTTGTCGTGGCCTGTCTTTCCAATCCTGATCGCCTGTTGTCAGTCGATCACTACATAGCTCAATCCTGCCTGAATTCGGTTCATTCCAATCCGTTATGGACTTCGTTCTGGTTGTCTTCGTCGGCATCCTTCGTCGGCGAATCATCGCCCGTACTTGACTCTCCCGCTGTGTCCCGGCGCGGCCCCACTATTGGGTTGGGAAGAGACTCGCCACTGGCAGAATTCGCCGGTCTGGAAGGTCGTTGTCCAGCCCGCATTTGCGCGGCCTGTCCGGTAACTAACTGGCTCTTAATCAATCGGTACTCGTCCTCGGATATCCCACCCTGCCGATGCAAATCTCGAAACTGTGTGAGCATTTCCAAGTGCCCGTCCGCACGACCGTCATCTTCGCGAAACCATGCTCGCAACTGGAACAGACACCACACGCCGATGCTGCCGACCAGCACCACGATGGCCCATTGCCACGGCGGCATCGTCGCCGCGTACTTCTTCGCGAGATCCCAATCCACAACCACAGCCAGCATGACAAACGCCCTCAACCAAGATGCGTCTCAACATCGCAAACCGCTGCGAAGTCGAGGGGCCGCATTATGGCAGTTGGTCGAAGCCGAGCAAGCGGCATCGACGTTGACCAACTAAAGCAGCATCCGTGCCGAGACGTTGGTTGCACACAGAAACCATTCGATGGCAACGACTCAACAGGAATCTCCAGCCGAAACATCAGGCCGCTGTAGCCGACGGACCATTCCATCACCGAATTGACGACGACTGAATTACACGAACGCAAATTGCACGTTGTAGAGATTACAGGAGAGTGTGCTGGGATGGTTCGATCAACGAAGCACCTCAGCGTCGCGATTGCCCGCTCCGCCGAGGCTTCCTAGAATCGCCGCGCCTGCAATGCTGGAAAGAGTCGCATGCGAGTCGGCTCGCTCTAACAAGACGATGTTCTTTGCTGTTGCTTTGCGGCTCAATCACAAACGGATCGATACCATGAATTTTGACCAGAGGCTCGAACGCGCCATTGAGCGCGGCCAGCAACACCGTTCCGTTCAGGCCCGAGAACAGGCGGAGCGGGCGATGACTGAAGATGAGTGCAAGAATTGGCATTCCAAATCTCGCCTAGAACTCTCCGAAAACATCGAGGCGTGCCTACGAAAGCTGGTAGTGCATTTCGCAGGTTTCGACTTTGAATCTGTCATGGGAGCCGAAGGTTGGGGTGCGAAGATCTCGCGCGATGACCTCGCCCCTGGAGACGGCAAGCCCCTCAACAAGTACTACAGTCAGCTGGAAATGGTCATTCGTCCGTATTCCGCCAGCCGGATCGTCGAACTGATCGCGCGCGGTACGATCCGCAACAAGGAAGTTCTCAGCCGAACGCACTATCAACAACTGGATCAGCTCGATCTGGAAGGCTTTCGCGATCTGATCGATCAGTGGGTGCTGGAATATGCTGAGAAGTTCTCAGCCCGGGCGTAACAGCCACTGCTAGACCAACCCTTCTGCCGTAAGGTTCACCCGCCATGAGTCGCCATGAAAGTTTGCAACGAGTACTTGATGGTGGACTGGTGGCGATCATCCGCGCGTCGTCCAGTGACCAGTTGGTCAACGTTGCGCGGGCACTCTACGAAGGTGGCATCGACATTATTGAAGTGACGTTCACCACCCCAGGCGTGGTGGAGGTGATCTCGGCGGTGAAGAAAGAACTAGGCTCCAAAGTGTTGCTGGGTGCGGGAACGGTCCTCGATCCCGAGACGGCGCGTACGGCTATCTTGGCCGGTGCAGAGTTCCTCGTGTCGCCAACCGTCAATCTCGAAGTCATCAAACTCGCGCTCCGATACGACAAAGGGATCATGCCCGGCGCGTACACGCCGACCGAAGTGTTGACCGCCTGGGAAGCGGGAGCCGACATCGTGAAGTTGTTCCCCGCCGACATAGGTGGCCCGGCGTATCTCAAAGCACTCAAAGGCCCACTGCCGCAGGTGCGGCTCATGCCGACCGGCGGCGTGAATCTGGAAACACTCAAAGACTTCGTTAAAGCGGGAGCGTGTGCCGTAGGACTCGGAAGCCAACTCGTTGAGAAAGTCGCCCTCGAACGAGGCGACTTCGACCGCATTCGCGATCTCGCGGCACAGTACGTCGCTGTGATGAAGCAGGCACGGGAATAATCTCCTGTCACCCGCAGGTATGAGCGCAGGCCATGTCCACCGACCAGTCCCCCCCGCGTTCCGCTTTCTTCCGCATTCGCATCCCCAATTCGTTCGTTGAACTTCGCTGACGGATCACGTTTAGCAGCTTATTGAAAAACGCAGGATGGACATTTTGCCCGTCCGACGTTTAGCAACAGGCGACTAGGCATGAAACCCGCCGTTTGAAGCCCCGATGAACTGGAATGAGCGGGCAGAGGCCGACGCGAGCACAAACCGACTTTCAGAGGAAAAAGCGACATGACAACAGCAAATCCCGTTGACCGAAGTTCGCTGATCGTTGAGGCGGCGATCACTGTCCTGCGACGCCCCATTCGGGCGGTCATTTTGTTCGGCTGGCTTTCGATCAGTTTGGCCAGCGCCTTCGCTGCCGAACCCCCTGCCGGTTTGAAGTCGATCGGCGGAAAATGGTTCGTCAAGTCGGGAGAGAAACCCAACGACAAGCCCGTTTACTACTACCGCGACGGCAAACAATTCGTGGACTTGTACTCGTACCACCGACAGGACTCGAACAAGGATGGCATCGACAACCTTCGACTCAGCCACGATGCGCAGTTTCTGATCGTTCAAAGTCAGGGCTATCCCAATCACCCGACGGCGGTCTTCCCCAACAGCGGCAACCCGAACACGATTCGCGTGCAAGATTTCACGTTTCGACTGCCACTCGAACCCAAATTGGCTGGCCGGATCACGCGTGTACCAATGGGGGCGATTGGCATGGCGTTGAATGGCGTCGTCTTCTTTAACCCCTTCGAAGCGGGCGGGATGAATGCGGTGGAAGGCTATTCGGAAGTGTGGCTCGATTCGTGTTGCGGTCATCCGCAGCAGCACGGCGTCTACCACTATCACAAGTATCCGAGTTGCGTTAAGTCGCCATTCCCCGATGACGGTAAGCAACACTCACCCGTTCTCGGCTTCGCGTTCGATGGCTTTCCCATCTATGGCCCGTTTGAAGAGGCGGGGCTGATGGCGAAGGAACTGAAGGGCGAACGTGGTCTCGACGTTTGCAGCGGCCATCAAGACGACACACGTGGCTATCACTATCACGTCACGCCGGGTCGGTTTCCGTACACGTTCGGCGGCTATGCGGGAGTGGTCGAGCCGTCGAACAATCGCGGCTTCAATCGAGCCGGCTCGGGAGCGATCGAGAACAACGCGGAGGGGACCAGCCGACAGGAGCAGGTCATCACGGCTGTTCGTCCGGGAACGGCCTCACGCGGGAAGAAGCACGAGATACGAATCGAACTCAATCCCGAGAACGCACGCCGTCGGCTCCCGACCGACAAGCCAAGTTGGGTACAAATTGGCCCGCTGGAAGCCAAGTCGATCCGTCGGGAAGGAAACATCATCACGGCCGAGATCGACATCCCCGCAGACTCGTCACTCGGCGTGTTGCTCGACTGCCACATCGAGTTTGCAGGTCCAGACGGTCGCGGCGAGATTCGCGTCACGAAACTGAACGACGCCTTTCGTGTGGTCGAGTGACTCCTTGGCATCGGCTTCCAACCCGTAGTTTTTGCCCGTCAATGACCGGTTGGAAGCCGATCCCTCGAAAGCAATATGGAACTTCGACTGTTCGCCGAACGAGTACTCTTGTCGCCATTGCTGGAGCAGAAGCTTCAGCGAGCGCTCGAGACATTCACAGATGAGCAGCCCGGCGCGGCGTTGCAAGTCGCTGAGCCGGCTCGTTCGCCAGACCTCACTTTCGCCGTGCGACGGGCCGCACCGGCCATGCCTCACCCCGATACTTTTGCCGATCCGGCCAAACGGGCCATCGCGCATCACATCATGGCCAACCATGAATTGCAGGCCTTGGAGGTCATGGCGTGGATGCTGCTGGCTTTTCCTGAAGCACCACGTGACTTCCGCCTCGGCCTCGCGAGGATCATGCAAGACGAGCAGCGTCATACGCGCATGCACGTCGAGCGTGCGGCGGCCTTGGGACTTCGCTTCGGCGATCTACCAGTGAACGGTTACATCTGGAAGAAGTCACAACAGTTTGAGTCGGTTCTCGATTACCTCGCCGGACTTCCGTTGACGTTTGAGGGCCGCAACCTTGACCACACTCTCGAGTTCGACGCGTACTTCACCGCCGTTCAAGACCCGAAGAGCGCGGCGATGATGCAGGCGATCCACCGCGACGAGATCGGACACGTCGCTTTTGGAATGGAGTGGCTCAGAAAACTGAAGCCACCCGAGCTGTCTGATTGGGACGCCTATGTACAGCACCTCCATTTCCCGTTGCGCCCGGACAAGTCCATCGGTGATGTTTTTCACGCCGAGCCAAGATTGGCCGCAGGCATGACCGACGAGTTCATCCAGAAGCTGCGCGGGAGTTAGGCGACCGTTGAAAACGTAACCCGTAGCGTGAGCGAGGGGCTTGTCGGATTAGTCGTTTATACCCAGCGCGGCCAGAATTGAGCGGTTGACGAGTCTCGCGAATGCGAGTCATGGCATGCCTCGCCTACGTAGCTCAGTCATTCCATGACTGAGATTCTCCGTCCAGCAACCCACTCAATTCCCCCCGTGCGAAGCATAAGCGAGATGTTTTAGGCGAGCCGTGTGCCGTGAGGCCACGGGTTTCCTGCGGCGATCAAGAACCCGCAGCCTGACGGCAGGCGGCTCGCCAGTGTCTCAGCT
>JAYTXB010000653.1:0-7444 GCA_043743205.1 Schlesneria sp. | reverse complement strand
GCAGTGGAACAAGGAGGCGTACAACGTCCGTTCCGAGTTGCAGTCGGCGTTGGTCGGACAAACGTATGAAGACGCTTGCCGCATCGTGATGTCGATCGGCGATCACGACGGGCCGGGGATGTTGCCCGACATGGAAGATCGCCAATTGTTCGTGTCTCTGCCGACGGCGATTGCGGGCGCGATGCAGTCGCACCCGGACTTCGCCAAAATGATGGTCGAGAAATTCGGGCCGCTCGGCCAGATTCGCGTGCGCAGCGCGATCAACGCGAACGACGTTCGCAGCGTGCAAGCCGCGACCTTGCAGTTCTTCGGAACAGAGGCGGCTGCGGAAGCTCACGAATGGCTCGGCGATCGCGCACTCGCGGCAGGTCGGTTCCCGGCAGCGGAAGAGCATTTCTTGACGGGACTCGCTCACGCTTCACCACGCCAGCGTGAGTCACTCACGGCGCGACTGCAACTGGCGACGGCCCTCAACGGTCAGCAGCCCTCGTCGCCACTAGTCAAACCTACGAAGCCGATCGCGCTCAGCGGCACGGCGATCGCGCCGGATACGTTCGAGACCATGATCCGCGATCTCTCCGCGCGGCCTTCCGCCGCGAGTCGTTTCGTTCTCACGGCAGCGGCTCCCACACCACCGCCGCTCGTTCCCGCCGCGTTCAAGCTGGAAGCGCGGGCGCAGTTCGATGGCCAACCGGGGAACAATCCCGGTCGAGGTGAGTTCCGCTTTGGTGATCCCTTCGCGCGGCAATTGGCCGTCGTGACCGACTCGCAACGACTGTTTGTCAGCAACCGCTTCCAAGTGAATGCGTATGCGTTGCCCGGCGGTCAGCAGCAATGGGCACAGGGCTTGGGGGCCGAGCAAGGGGACTCGTACGCGTTGCCGTTCGCGCCAATGAGGCCGCTGATCGCGGGCGACCGACTCTATGTGAGACGACTCACTAAGGGCGGGGCCGAGCTGGCGTGTCTGCAATGCGACAACGGCCAAGTGCTGTGGCATCAGCGACCGAACGCACAGGTCCTCACCGATCCCGTCTTCTGGAATGGAAGTCTGTTCGCACTGACTTTGGCGAAGCTGGAAGATGACCTCATTCAGATTGAAGCCACACGTTTCGACTTTGAAACGGGCGCGGCCACGTCGTCGCAGCCGCTGTTCCGTATGAAGGATCATGGCGAACGTGGTCTCGTAGCGCAACTGGCTCTGTCCGGTCGCGTCGCGGTCTGCACGCTCGGGGGAACAACCGCCTGCTTCGATGGGGCGGGCGAAGTCTATTGGCTGCGGCGTCACACGTGGCTTCCCAAAATGATCGACGAACTTTCGGAAGACTTCCGCGCCTTTACCCCGATGATCTCCAGTGATCGCGTCGTGGTCTCGCTTCCCGGAGTGCGTGCCGTGACTTGCCTCAGCCTCAGGACGGGCCGACGCTTCTGGGAACGTCCAATCGCCAACCTCCGTGGGGCGGTGACCGTGAGCGGTGAGCGAGTCCTCGTCGATACCACGACGGGACTCACCGCGCTGTCGCTTGATGACGGAACGGTCACCTGGTCGAAGCCGCTCGATGCTCGCTTGGAAGCCCTGCACGCCGATGGCCACGTGGTCGTCGTGACTCACCGCGCGAAGCTCGTCGGCAATAAGTCGAAACCGTTTTTGATGTGGCTCGATCTGAACACCGGTCGCGAACGGGCGCAGTCCCAAGTGGAGGGAGTCGAACGCGAAGAGCATCAACTCGGGCCACTCGTCTTCGCAACGGGTAAGTGGTGGACGTTCGCCGGACAAGGTTGGAAAGACCCGAAGCGTGAACTGAACGAATTGGTTGCGTCATCACCGCTGGTCCCTGGCCCGTTCGGCACGCCGGCTCTCAGCGATTGGCAACCCGACATCGTGGAGACGCAGCAAGCAGACCTCGCGCTGATTCTGCCCGGCTGGTTCCCTGCTACTGGCTTCTCGGCGGGACACAAGCTGACAGTCGGTGACGCACGCGGTGAGCCGTTCGTCCTCGCGGCGAAGTTGTTGGAAACATACGACGTGACGCTGGTCGGTCAGTTTGAAATTCCCGCCAATCGCAAGGCCTCGTTGCGGCTGCGCGTCGGCAATCAACCCGATCGCCGCTGGCAACTCGGCGTGCGTGTCGAGAACCAACTCTTACTCGATCAAACCATCGAAGAAACCGGCAGCGTCAACGGCTGGCGCGACGTGACCGTTGATCTCACACAGTTCGCCGGACGAACGATCCCCATTCAATTGCTGCACTCCGCCCTGAAACAACAGCAGACCGAAGTCCTCTGGAAACGGGCGGTCGTTGTGGTTGATTGAACAGTGACCGAACGTGATGAGCGAACTGTGGCCGGAGCGCTCCCGCTACCCTCGTTCGGATTGGTTAGGGTCGGCGCATCAATCACTTTCGGGGTTTGGTGAGCCGGGTTGATACGCCAGCCCTAAACGGTGCATAGATCGGTCGTTTAACCGCGTGGGCAACGCCCATCCTAGATCAACGCCCCCTCCCTCGATTGAACGCCTCTGAAACCCGCTGCGATCTCATCACCAAGGCTCAACACCATGTCGTCGTCTCCATCGTCACACACTGCGAAACGCGGCCCGGTTTGGGTCTGGTGGATTTGCGGGCTGCTGCTACTGGCTAGCACGATCAATTACATGGATCGCCAGACGCTCGCGAACACGTCGAAGCGGATCACAGAAGAGTTTCATCTGTCCGAAGAGCAGTACGGCAACTTGGAGTTGGCGTTCGGACTGGCGTTCGCCTGTGGAGCGACGGTCTTCGGGATTATTGCTGACAAGACCAGCGTGCGGTGGCTCTATCCGGTCGTCCTGTTGTTGTGGTCCACGATGGGCTTCGTGACGGGGTTCGTTGAGACCTACATGGGACTGCTGTTGTGCCGATTGTTTCTCGGGCTGTTTGAAGCGGGGCATTGGCCGTGTGCGCTCAAGACGACTCAACGGTTGTTGCCTCCGGATCGACGGACGCTCGGGAACAGCGTGCTGCAAAGCGGAACGGCGATCGGTGCGATCATCACGCCGCTCATCATGAAGATGATGCTGACCGAACAACGGGGCAGTTGGCGTCCCGTGTTTCAAGTTCTCGGTGCGATCGGCATCGTCTGGATTTTCTTGTGGTTGGTCTCCGTTCGTCAAGGAGACTTGAACAGCCAAGAGGCTTCGACAAAGACGGCCACCGGCACCAGCTCGACCGTCGAACAGGATGCCTCACTGTTCGACGCGGTCTTCAGCCGCAAGTTTCTCGTACTGCTGATCGTCGTCATCGCGATCAATGCCTGCTGGCATCTGTTTCGAGTCTGGCTTCCCAAGTTTTTGCAACAGGGGCGAGGCTACACAGAGTCGGCGATGCTCAACTTCAACTTCTGGTTCAACGTCATGACCGATGTGGGGTGTTTGTCGGCAGGAGCACTGACGGCGACGCTCGCCTATCGTGGTTGGTCCGTACATGGATCGCGCTGCCTCGTGTTCGGGCTCTGTGCGGGACTCGTCTCGGTTGGCGGCTTGATCCCGTGGTTGCCGCAAGGCCCGGCGTTGCTCACGGTGCTGCTGATCGTCGGCGCGGGGGCACTCGGGCTGTTCCCCTGCTACTACTCGCTCAGCCAAGAGTTGACGAAGACTCATCAGGGAAAAGTCTCCGGCCTATTGGGGACGTTCGCATGGCTGACATCGTCGCCGCTGCACCCGCTCTTTGGACGTTGGATCGACCAGACGAAATCGTTCGATCTCGGCATGGCCCTCGCCAGCCTGACGCCGCTGGTTGGATTTGTCGCGCTCGTGTTGCTGTGGCCACGCGATCTGACTCGCCCGGTTGACGTGCCTGCCCACTCAGATCACCTCGCTTAAAACTCACGCGGCGGAAATTGACACCATGTCGCGCGACCGAAGTCCCGCCGCTCCGCCGACGGGATGTCTTGTCGGTGGACCGACATGACTACAGTAAGGCCAAGCGTTGACCGCTAGCTAATTCCGAAAAGCCGAACACCCGACCCCGCTTTTGAGCGACTTCTCAACACCAAACTCATGCTGCACCTGTTTCTCAATCCGTGGATGTTGCTGGGGCTGGCGGGCGTGTTGCTGCCAGTGCTGGCTCATCTATTGAGTCGCAAGAAGTACGACATCGTCGAGTGGGGGGCGATGCAGTTTTTGGAACTCGATCCGAGTGCGAAGAGGAAGCTGCGGCTCGAAGAGTTATTGCTGCTCGCGGTGCGGATGGGATTGGTCTCGTTGCTGGCGATCGCGCTGGCTCGCCCGTGGTTAGGTGGCCCGTGGCTCGGTCGATTTGGATCGACTCCATCGCGCGATGTCGTATTGGTGGTCGATGGCTCGTACAGCATGGGTTGGGAGGGACGGGCCCTGACGCCCCATGCGAACGCCGTCCGGATCGCGCGTCAGTTTGTGGACGAGTTGCAACCGGGCGACAGCGTGCTGGTCCTCGATGCCCGCGAGCAGCCGCGCGCGACATTGGCGGGTCTCACGCGCGACCGGCAGCGGGTGCGTGAAGCTCTCGAAAATCTGCCGACTCCCGCCAGCACTGCGAACCTGCACGCCGCGATTTCCAAGGCGGTGCAGTCGCTCACCAGCGGCACGAACTTGCAGCGTGAGATCATCGTGTTGACCGATCGACAAGCGTTGAGCTGGCAGCCGGACGATGACGCTTTGTGGGCGAGACTCGACGATTTGAAAGAGCAATCGCCACAGCCACCGCGCGTGTGGGTGATGGATGTCGCGGAGGGACAACTCGGTCAGTCGGCCAACTTCGCGATCGAACGACTGCAACTCTCGCGAGAACTCGCGGTGCCCGGCGTCCCGGTGCGTATCAGTAGCAAGGTCCGCTACAGCGGCGGAGAGAACGCGATCACTCGCAAAGTCCACCTCGAAGTGAACGGCCAACGACTCGCCGACCAGACCTTGCAACTCAAGCTGGCACCTCACGGCGAAGCGACAGTCGAGTTCGAGCGGCGGTTCGCGCAGGCCGGTTCGCAGCTCATCAGCGTCGTATTGGAGAACGACGCGCTGCCCGGCGACAATCGCGCCGAAGCGGCCATCGTGGTGACGGAGTCGCTGCCGATCGTGCTGGTCGATGGAGACAAGCGACTCGATCCGACTCGCAGCGAAACGTTCTTCGCCCGCGCGGCACTCACGGCGACAGGCGGTGAAACATCGTGGATCAAACCGACGATCATCACGCCCGAGGCCATCAGCGCCGAAGCGTTACGTGACGCGGCGGTCCTCGTCCTCGCCAACGTGGAGGCTCTGTCTGGCGAACAGTTGAGCTTACTGAATCGGTTCGTCGCGAGTGGTCGCGGATTGCTGTTCGCGTTGGGAAACAAGGTGCCTCAGACCGGTTATGCGAAAGGGGGCAAGGCAGCAGGGGACGGGAGTCAGGGGGCAGGAGTCAGCAAGAGTGAGCAGATCGGTGTCGAGTTGATACCGGTGGTGTTGGAGGCGATCGTGGCAGATGCGAGCAACGTGGAAGCGGGGCGGCAAACATTGGGAGTGCGCGTGGCGGGCAACAGTTTGGAACTGCCGTGGCTGAGGCCGTTTCGCGATGACAAAGGTGGCACGCTGACCGACGCGCGGTTCTCGAAATGGTGGCGAGTCTCCGTCGAGAAGCAGTCCGCGCGAGATTCGCAAACGGCGACGGCGGACGGCGAGGCAAGCCGAGCGGAGGACACCGGCGTGTCGCTCGGCACGCCCGTGGTGATTGCGAAGTTGACGAACGGGGCACCGTGGTTGGTGACGCGCCGCTACGGACGCGGCACGACGGCGGTCCTCACGTCGTCGCTCGATGCCGACTGGAACACGCTCCCCGCGCAGCAGGACTACGTCCCGTGGTTGCACGAGTTGTTGTTCTCGCTCGCGTCGCCTTCGACAAGCCGCAACGGCGACGTGGGGACGCCGCTGTCACTGAACATTTCGCCGCTGTTGAAGCTCGACGACTTTGAGTTCATCACACCCGGCAACACTCCGCTCCCGGCGGCTCGCATCGACGACGAGTTCCAGCCGCGCGCGCGACTCGACGAGGTCTCGCTTCCCGGCGTCTATCGCTTCGCCGCGAAAAGTCACGCGGGAAAGCCGTCGCCCACCGATGAGTACTTCGTCGCGAACTTCGATCGCAGTGAGTCCGACCTGACACCACTGACCGACGCCCAGTGCGAATCACTCACCGGCGAAAGCCGACTCACGTTCGTGGACGATCTCAAGCAACTGCAACGCCAAATGTTTGCCGACGGTTCGCGCACGGAGTTCTGGTGGCTACTGCTCTACGGATTCATGGCGTTCATGGCGTTCGAGGTCTGGCTGACTCGCCGCCTGTTGCAGGGAGCGACGCGCGAAGTCGCAGTCGTATCGAATGAGTCGTGACTGCGGTGGGATCAGTTTCCACGGCAATCACGGCAGCAGTTCTTCCTCAACAGCAGCATCGGCGTTGGCGGAAGGACTCGACGATTGAGCCGCTCCAAACTGCACGATGACGACCATGACCAACACACCCAGCAGCGCGAAGACTTGAGTTGCGGTGACCTGCTCACTCGAAGCCCAACCCCACAAGACCGCGCCGAGTGGAGTTAAGTTGATGGTCATTGTGGCGAAGAGTGAACCTTGTTCTCGCACGAGCTTGTTGAAGAGGAACGTTGCCAGTCCAGTCCCGACGACTCCCAGCACAACGACCGCGGCCAAGGCGATTCCCCACGGTGCAGTGACATCGACGGGCGGTCGACCAACGCCCCAGGACAGTGGCAACAACACGCACGAGTTGGACGCGAGACAAAGCAGCGTCAGCTCGAGCGGCGGAAGATGCTTGAGAGATCGCTGAATCAGGCAGTTCGCAATCGAGTAACCGACCGGCACACTCATCGCCAGAGCCAGTTCACGCAGCGGAATCGCGCGGCCCACGCCCTCGCGCATCAAGATCATCAGGAACACTAACGCTCCCAAAACACCCAATCCCTGACGCACCGTCGGCCAATGCCCGAGCATCGGGATTGCAACCAGCAACGTCAGGAGCGGAGTGAACCCCACCGACATCCCGACCAAGCCACCACCGATCCGCTCGACCAGCCACGGCTGTAGCGAGTGTGGCCAGGCAAACCCAAGCGCCACCACGGCCATCAACGGCAGCACATCGCGTTTCTGAACAGTGAACTTTCGCCGTGAGACAAAGAACATCAACGCCAAAACGGCCGCGCCACCGATCGCCCGTCCGGCACCGATCTCAATGGGAGTCAGGCAAGGTGAGGAGAGCTTCATCAGCATAAAGCTGCTGCCCCAGATCACGCAGACCAGACAGAACAACACGTAAGGCATCAAACGGAAGCAGTCTTAAAAACGGCCCTCCGCCATTCCTGTTGGCCCGCAGAAATTAGCCGCAGGGCGCTAGCCCCGGTTCAGCGAAATCGAACCGGGGCTAGCGCCCTGCGGCTGATGTACCAC
>JAYTXB010000652.1:0-1243 GCA_043743205.1 Schlesneria sp. | reverse complement strand
GTGGGAGTCCCGCCCGCTTCATAGAACGCAAATCGGTCTTCGCTGTCTTGGTTCGTCATGCCGTCGGGGCCGGGGATGTTCTGGTGATAGCGGAGCGTCACGAGTTCGGGGGCGGGATACTGTCGCGCCAGGGCGGAGACTCCCAGATCGGCTGCAACGCACGGGGGACACAGCGCACCGGTGAACAATTCCAACAGCACGGTGTGATCGCTCGGAACGGCAGACGGATCGGCGGCGACCACCACGGAAGGGACTTGCTCGCGCACCTCATTGATGAGTTCATCCAGCTTTGTCCGATGAACCGTTGCAAGATGTTCTTCCAGTCCCTCGTCGTCTCCGTGACGCTCTTTCCAGAGTTTCTTTAATTGATCAGTCGGCGTCGGGTCTCCGGCCGGTTGTCCCGCGCGCTGCGAGACCAAAAACTGTTCCAGCAGTGGCAGGGCGACAATATCTGAGTAGTACTTGATCGCCTCGTCGGTTTGCTTGGTCGCTTCGGCGTGGCCTGCCAGCGAGATCAAAATATCAGAGTTGTAACGCTGCTTCTTCAGAAGCTCTTGAAGTTCCAGATAAGCCTCGGCGCGAACGGCATCCGCCACGGAGCGACTCTTGGCCAACGCCATTTGGACTGCCGCCGCCTCCCGTAGCGTCAAGACATATTGTTTGAATTCCGGCGGTGCGGCGTCACCGATCAGTTCTTCAGAACGTGCCAGGTGCTTCAGTCCCTCTTCAGAGAGGCGACGATTTCCGATGAGATGCTCGGCGCTTTGCAATTCGGCCTTCGAGTGAATCTTCGTTCCCCACACGGCGGCACAGCGGAGCAGTTCGTCAATCATTTCCAGTATGTCTTCGTTGCTGATCTCAAACCGAGTGCTGACCTGTAACAACATCGCCATGGCCTCGTAGGAGACGGGGCTAGTCGGGTATTCGTGAGCGATCCGCATGATCGCCTTGGGTTCAGGCTTGTCTTTCATCACCTTGAAGGCTTTTTCAAACACGTCGGAAGCGGGAGGTCCGGCTTCATTCGCGAAGCCCGTGAGGCTCGCCACGTCGGTGCTGAGCATCCGCGCGAGATAGACCTCTTGAGGACCACTGGACAACGTTCCGCGAATTGCCTTCCCGTCAAATCGCCCTTCAAACTCCACTGTCCCCTGCGCGTTTTTGATTCCCAGCGTGATCGCCTGATCTTTGACGACGGTCGAGACGACTTCTGGAGCCAACTTGTCCTTGGACGTATCGACGATCG
>JAYTXB010000651.1:0-6614 GCA_043743205.1 Schlesneria sp. | reverse complement strand
GGCTTCAACTACTCGTTGAATCGGAAGCGGCTGGTGAGGGAATTGATCGTCCCCGGTGCGCCGGGCGAATCGAAACTGTTTGAGCGTGTTCAGCGGGGTGAGATGCCGCCGGATGGCGACAGGCTTCCGAAGGAGGAGATCGACACGCTGAAGAAGTGGATCGAGGCGGATGCTCCGTCGTTCAGTACCGAGACCAAGCGGGCCTTCGTCAGTCCGATCGACATGCTGGCGGTGATGCTGAAGGATTTGGAAAGGGCCAATGATCGTGACCGGCCGTTCTATCGGTACTTCACGCTGACGCACCTGTACAACGCGGGCTTCGAGGACAACGAACTCGAATCGCATCGGCAGGGGTTGTCGAAGCTGGTCAACAGTTTGTCGTGGGGACGTGTGGTTCAGGTGCCGGTGGCGATCGACGCGACGAAGACGATCTTGCGGATCGACCTGCGGCACTACAAGTGGAACGAGAACGACGCGTGGTCGCAGATCATTGCGACCGATCCGTACCGCGTGACGTATTCGGACAAGTCGGCTCAGTTGTGCTACACGATGACCAAGTGCGAACTGCCGCATGTGCGGGCCGACTGGTTCGTGTTCTCGGCGTCGCGCCCGCCGCTCTACAACAAGATTCTCGGCCTGCCCGAAACGCCCGAGCAGATGCTGGCGTTTGAGACGACGCGGCTCGGTGTGGACGTGACCAAGAATCTGGCCGACTACAACGACGTGATGCGGGCGGGCTTCTATCCGTCGGGCGTGTCGAAGAGCGTGCGGTTGATCGAGCGGCACGTGTCGTCGTACGGCGCGTATTGGAAGAGCTACGACTTCAAGCCGGTCGATCCGAAGGAGAACCCGCCGCGCCGACGGAACTTGAAGGCGTTCCCAACCGGCCCCGGTGGCCCGAACGATTTCGAGCATGACGGGGGGCGAGATGATCTTCAGCCTGCCGAACGGGTTGCAGGCGTACATGCTGACCGACGCGGCGGGCCGGCAGATTCCCAAGGGTCCGACCGATGTGGTCGTGGACAAGGAAGCGGTCAAGCGCGGCCGCGATCCCGAGGTGGTGAACGGCGTGTCGTGCATGAACTGCCACTGGAGCGGGATGCTCAATAAAACGGACCAGATTCGCGATCACGTGCTGGCGCAGCGGACATCCTATTCCCAAGCGGCGTATGAGTTCGTGACGGCGGTCTACGTGGTGAAAGCGGAACTGAATGCCAAGCTGAAGGAGGATCGCGAGCGGTTCGAGACGGCGGTCAAGAAGTGCGGCCTGACCAGTCTGGCGAAGAGCGAACCTGTGGCCACGCTCGCCTTCCAGTTCGATGAGCCGCTCGACCTAGACCTCGCCGCCGCGGAAGCGGGAGTCACGACAGAGAAGTTGGTCACCGCGTTGCGAACGAACGCCGCGCTGGGCCGAGAACTCGGCAGCCTGCCGCAGGGCCAACCGGTCCCGCGTGACACGTTCGTTCAACAGTTCGGCCCCTTGGTGAAAGAGTTGAAGGTGGGGACGTTCCTCGCGGCGTTGTCGATTGGTGGGAACGCCGTGCCGACGATCCCAACGCGCCCGTCCACGACAACTCCCAAGCCGCCGACCACAATGGCCAAGGAGTACACGTCGAAGAGTACGGGGATGAAGTTGGCGTTGATTCCGGCGGGGACGTTCACGATGGGTTCGCCTGCGGGTGAAGCGGATCGTTCCACCGACGAAGGACCAACGCATTCGGTGCGCATCTCACAGCCGTTCTACATGGGCCTCTATGAAGTGACACAGGGCGAGTACGAGAGCGTGATGGGGACGAACCCGAGTTCGTTCTCAAAGACAGGCACGTCCAGCAGCAAGGTCAGCGGAATGACCACAAGCAAGTTCCCCGTGGAGAGCGTTTCGTGGGAAGACGCGGTGGCGTTCTGCGAGAAGCTGAGTGCGAAGGATGGTGTGACGTATCGTTTGCCGAAGGAAGCGGAGTGGGAATACGCGGCGCGAGCGGGAACGACGACGACGTTCCACTTCGGTAGCACGCTGAACGGGGACAAGGCCAACGTGGATGGCGATTATCCTTACGGGACCACCACGAAGGGCGCGTCGCTGGGCCGAACGACAACGGTCGGTTCGTACCCGAAGAATGCGTTCGGATTGTTCGACCTGCACGGCAACGTCTACGAGTGGTGCGACGACTTCTACGATGAGAAAGCGTATGCAAGTCGCAGCGGCACGACGACCCATCCGAAGGTGACGAGTGGTTCATCCGCTCGTGTGTTGCGTGGCGGTTCTTGGCTCTACCTTTCCAAGTTCGCGCGCTCGGCCCTTCGGAGTGGGTACTCGCCCGTCTTTCGGAACTCCTTCGTCGGTTTCCGGGTCGTGTTTTCCGCTTCTGTCGTCAGGACTCCGTAGCCTTTTTTACTCTTCTGCCTTTGGTTTTGATCGACGGGCTTTAGCCCGGCGCGCGAGTTGATTTTGTAGGATGGGCACTCTTGCCCGTCTTCTCCTCCTTGCATTTCTTGAAGCAAAAGCCAGACGGGCAAGAGTGCCCATCCTACAACGAGCCTAGCGAGGGCTTCGTGCGATGCCTCAAGCCCCGACCGAATTGATCGTCATCGAGAAAGCTCACGAACTGCTCGTGTGGACCCTGCCCCACATCGCCAAGTTCCCCCGCAGCCACCGGTATGGCATTGGCCTGCGACTGGAAGAACGGGCGGATGAACGCCCGACCCTAGAACCGGGACGCGACCACACCGCCAAACGATCAGGGCACCCACCGTGCCTCGCCCCAACCGGATTGACATCCCCAACGGCCGGCATCACGTCACCCAGCGGTTTTGATGCGTCTCTTGGCCCTGAAGGGGCCGAACTCGATAGCCCAGGGCAACGCCCTGGGTGCCGGGCCACGACACCATCGTCAGCCCTGAAAGGGCGTCACAAACTCGGGCTGTCGCGCCCTTTCAGGGCTTGTTGCTCATCATGTTTCCAGTTCCCAGGGCGTTGCCCTGGGCTATCGACTCGTGACCCTTCGGGCCGCAAGACATCAAAGAATCGTGAAGAGCTTGATTCCTGCGGCCCAACGGGACGCGATTCGATAGCCCAGGCCAACGGCCTGGGTGACGGTGCCCACCACAACACCAAGCCCCAACGGGGCGCGACCCTCACCCGACAACCCCACGTCCCACCCGAAAGGTTCCAGCATGTCGCAATCCCTCGCCAACATTCTGTTGCACGTGGTGTTCAGCACCAAGAGCCGTGCGCCGTACCTCGATACAGACGCAGTCCGCGAGGGAATGAATGCCTATCTCGTCGGGACGCTGCGCAACATCGGCTGTCCGTCGCTGGCGACCAATTGCGTCCCCGATCACGTTCATGTGCTGTGCCAACTGTCACGAACGTTGACCGTGGCCAAGCTGGTGGAGGAGATCAAGACCAGCTCCTCGAAGTGGATCAAGCAGGAACATCCCCGCCTGACCGACTTCCACTGGCAGGCGGGTTACGGCGCGTTTTCGGTGAGCCAATCGAATGTGGAACAGGTCCGGCAGTACATCGCGAACCAAGAATCGCATCATCGGCAACGCACCTTCCAAGACGAGTTTCGCGAGCTGTTGCGTCGCCATGAATTGGAATGGGACGAACAGTATGTTTGGGATTGAATCGGTTGCGCCCCATTGGGGCTTCCTGCTTTGGATGGACGCGTCACCCAGGCCGTTGGCCTGGGCTATCGAATCGCGTCCCGTTGGGCCGCCGGAGAATTGGAACACCCGACCCCAGAACCGAGACGCGACCCCCACCGCCCAACGATCGGGACGCCAACCGTGCCTCGCTCCAACCGCATTGACATTCCCAACGGCGGGCATCACGTCACCCAGCGGTTTTGATGCGCCTCTTGGCCCTGAAGGGGCCGAACTCGATAGCCTAGGGCAACGCCCTGGGTGCCGGGCCACGACATCACCGTCAGCCCTGAAAGGGCGTCACAAACTCGGGCTGTCGCGCCCTTTCAGGGCTTGTTGCTCATCGTGTTTCCGGTTCCCAGGGCGTTGCCATGGGCTATCGACTCGTGACCCTTCGGGCCGCAAGACATCAAAGAATCGTGAAGACGGTCTTCGCTTGCTTGGTTTGCTTGAGGTGAGCCGATTGCCGTGAGGCCCCGGACTCTTCGTCACGGAGTCCGGGGCTGACGCCGCCCGGATCACCTGTCCGGCATTGGTGCGATGGAAGAGCAAGCCAGACGGGCAGGAGTGCCCATCCTACGGCGCGTGTTGGTTCATGGGATGCGCGCGAATCGTGGGTTGCGTGGCGGTTCTTGGAACAACAATTCCCAGAACGCGCGCTCGGCCAATCGGAACAGGAACTGGTAGAGAAACCGAACGCTCGCGCGGTTGTTCGTTTGTTGGGGCGCGACCTTCAGCGATGGCTGTCGCCCGATCAAGGCGAAGTGGAGACCTGCGGTCGGCCATTTCGGCGGGGTCAGGAGATCCGCGCCGAACGTGCCCGCATTCGGCGCGGGAGCGACGTTGTTTGTTGGGGAGCGCAGACACGCGGCAGGCTGAGGGCCGCAGCGAGATCGACGCACACGGTCAGCCAGAGGTCGGCCGCACAGATGTCGAACAGTTCGGTCTGGTCACCGCAGACGACCACTTGGGACGAGTCGCAATCCAACGTGCCGATCCAGCGGTACAGCTCGCATACGAACGACGATCCCATCATCGAAACGCCGGTGAGATCGATGACCACGCGGTTGTGATCCGCAGAACACAGGTCTCTCGCCGCCACCAAGTCGTCCGCCAATTGAGCCAGCTTGTCCAATTCGAGCGAGCCATACGTCTGGCCGCGCACAGTGACAACCACCGTGGCCAGTTCCGACGTCACTCGCACCACAATCGTGTTCTTCAAGTTCACCATGATTTGTCCCTTTCGTGTTTTGAACCGCATCACGCAGAGGGGAACGAACTCACGGACCAATACCTTCCCGAAAAATAGCCGGTGAACAAAAATCATCGGGAGCCGGGGAGCGACTTGAGAATGGCTCAGGACTCGCGCATCAACAACTGGCGGAATCCCTCTGCTGATCGAAGTGAACCGGGTGCCGTGAGGCACCAGATTCTTCATCAAAAAGTCCGGGGCCTCACGGCACCCGGCTCACCAAATCACGCCAGCTGTTGATGCGCCGGTCCTAATCCGTGTGACGGCCGAAAGGGTGCGCGTGGGTGGTCAAAAACGACTCCTCGGGTTCACTGCCGCGCACGCCTTCGGCTGACGGTAAATCGACGCGGGCTACGCCGTCCCGTTCCATTCGGCGAAGAACTGTGCCAAGAACTGTTCCATGAATTGATGGCGTTCGGCGGCGAGGCGGCGACCGGCAGCGGTCTGCATCCGGTCCTTCAACAGGAGTAACTTTTCGTAAAAGTGATTGATCGTGGGGCCGCTCTTTTGTTTGTAGGCAGCGAACGATTGATGCCGTTCGGGAGGGACATCGGGATCGTACATCGCACGGCCGAAGTGGCCACCAAACGAGAAGGCCCGTGCGATGCCGACGGCTCCGATGGCGTCGAGTCGATCACCATCCTGAACGCAACGCCCTTCAAGAGTGCGCATCTCCGTGGCGACTCCGGCCCCTTTGAATGACAGCGTCGCGATGATCTCGCAAACGTGTTCGATCAACGCGGCATCAGCCTCACAGTGAACGAGCCATTCCCGCGCGGCACGTGGCCCGGCGGTGTCGTCTCCCCCATGAAACTTCCAGTCGGCGATGTCGTGCAGCAACGCCGCCAACTCGGTGACGAACAGGTCGGCTCCCTCTTCTCGCGCAACGAGCAGCGCATTGCGGCGAACGCGATCAATATGCCACCAGTCGTGGCCGGAACTGTCACCCGCGAGCGTGTCTCGAACGTGAGCGGTAGTGGCGGTGAGAATCTCGGTCGGGGTCATGAAGTCTGCTCGTCTCATGCAGTGGGAGGTGATTAGGGCCGGCGCATCAACAACTGGCGGTATCCATCTGATGAACGAGGTGAGCCGGGTGCCGTGAGGCCCCGGGTTCTTCATCAAAAAGTCCGGGGCCTCACGGCACCTGGCTCACCAAGCCCCGACTGTGATTGATGCGCCGACCCCGAGTGATGATGTCTGACAGTGAATAACGTACGCTCCATTGGAATCGACGAGCATCCGTTTTGGTCGCTCGCGCCATGGCACCGGCCAGTGTCACTCAGCCCGTGATGCGGGCTTTGATGATGCGCGCACGCCCCGCTAAGTCTTTGCGAACCGTCACGTCTGTGTAGCCACCGTGCGCCGTGAGTCGTTGTTGCAGTGGCTCGGCTTGCTCGGAGGACATCTCCATCAGAAACAACGCACCGGGCGCGGCATGTTGAGGGGCGGCGGCGATGAGTCGCTCGAAGATGCTGAGACCCGTCGCGCCGCCGTCCAGCGCAAGCCTCGGTTCGTGCTTGGCCACTTCTGCGTCGAGCGTGTCGATCTCGGCGGAAGAAATGTAAGGCGGGTTGCCCGCGATGATGTCGAACTTCGCTTCACCCGCGAGTGGTGTGAAGAGGTCTCCCTCGATGAACGCGATCCGATCGTCGGTCTGATGCGTGGCGGAGTTCTCGCGTGCGATGCTCAACGCGGCGGGGCTGATGTCGGTGGC
>JAYTXB010000650.1:0-4372 GCA_043743205.1 Schlesneria sp. | reverse complement strand
CGTCCAGAAGCTGCGAAAAGAGCTCTCCACGAACATGACCGTCCAACAAGTTCTCGGAGTTCTCGAACGAGGTGACTTGGCGATGGCCGCCAAGCCGCTTATCTGGGCGGGCTACCCTAAGTCCGAACAGAAGTCGATGGACGAAGAATAGGAACGGGGCCGCAATAGCTCCCGATTCAGAAAGTTCGTTTAACCGCGTGGGCAACGCCCCGCGCGTCGATCGAACTGAATTTCCAACGTCACCGTGACGCGCGGGGCGTTGCCCACGCGGTTAAACGAGTCGCTGGAGTGCGGGAAATTTTACGGCCCCATTCCTGAGTCGCCACAAACTTCTCTCACGCTTCCCCAACTCTTCGCGCGGCTGTGCTGACGCATCACCTCAAGAATGGATCACCCTCTGTGTCTCGACCGACTCATGCGCCGCAACCTCTGCCCGATCCCAGCACCAAACTCGCCGAAGGTTGGCACTGCCTGCATCTTTACTATCGCGTTGACCAGGCGGCGCTGAAGCAACTGACGGAAGCACAACTTGCCGAGGGGCGAGAGACCCTTGTCCATCTGCTCGATTCGGAGCGTCCCGGTGCACCACAACGCATCCAAACGTCGGTCGTATCCGGTCACAAGGCCGATCTCGGCCTGATGGTCATGGACCCCGATCCGCTCCTCATCGACGGCATTCGTCAGGGAGTTCGTTCGAGTCCACTTGGTTCCGTGCTGATCCCGACATACTCGTTCGTGTCGATCACGGAAATCTCCGAGTACGTGCCGACGATCGAACAGTATTCGGAGCGGCTTCGTCACGAAGGGGTCTCCTCGGATGATCCCGCCTATGCCGCGAAAGTTGCCGCCTATAGTCAGCGTCTGCCGATGATGAACCGGCAGCGGCTGTGTCCCGATTTCCCGGCGTGGCCCGTGACCTGCTTCTATCCGATGAACAAGGCGCGCCACCCGATCGCCAATTGGTTCACTGAGCCGTTCAGTGTGCGATCCGCCTTGATGGCCGAACACGCGACGAGCGGGATGAAGTTCGCCGGAAAGGTCTCGCAACTCATCACCGCCTCAACGGGCTTCGACGATTGGGAGTGGGGCGTGACGCTCTGGGGCAGAAACCCCGCGTACATCAAAGAAATCGTCTACACGATGCGCTTCGACACGGCCTCCGCGAAGTACGCCGAGTTCGGGCCGTTTTACATCAGCTACCTCATGCCCACGGTGGAAGCACTCGATCACCTCCAAGTGTGACGCGACGCTGTCTGTGGCACGCGGCCACGGCCTGCCTGCGGGTCAACTGCAACGCCAGCGAGCGCCAAGAGGCGAGCGAAAGGTGCTTCAGCTTCCTCCGTGCGAGAGTGAACTTCTCACTCCCGCTTTGGGAGGTCGCGCGCGGGATTCTCAGGCTTCAGGCTTTTCCCCTCGATCATTTTGCCGACCGTCTTGGCCGCAAAATCGGAGAGGGGGGCACTGTCCTGAAGACCACTCGGCGATCCAGAGGTATTGCCGATCCTGCGGGCTACTCACCTCAGTCGCTCCGCTCTACTTGTGGTAGCCCAGTTCGGCCATTACGTCGAAGAGTTCTTCAAACGTGACGAAGCGTCGGCGATGACGCAGCTTGTATTGATCGACCGCTTCGGAAAGCTCGGCCACTTCAGGGCGAGTTGCGCTGGCCGATGCGGTGAATTGACGGCGTTCCGGCCCGGCATCTCGACTGCCGTCGCTCCCTGCCCGGCGATCCACGAACGACCGCGAATCTTGTTGCTCCAGCATCGTTTGCATTGCGATTCCTCTCAGTGTGAGTTCAGACCAAAGCAAACCTAGTTCACAAATAGCCGCTCGGCAAATCGTTTTTCAGGACGCGGTCGCGTTCCAAGAAAAGTCCCGTTGCAGCCCCTCATATGGGAATGCGGTGTGGCAGCAGACGTGAGATCCCTGACGCGGTCATGAATGCGACATTTCCACATTCGCACCCACGCCGATGGCGTTGCGGCTGAACGTCTCACTTCGGGCCGCGCGAGGTAGAACTCTGGTGTCGTGGCCGAGACGCGATGCTCGTTCGCTTTCAAATGCGGCTGCAAGCTTTTTTCTCGGCGCGGAACGATTTCGTTCGGGCCGCGCGATGGGGTCTCGACTGCGAGGATGTATACCTCGCGCGGCGGAAAATGAGGTGTCGAGAGATCAGCCGGAACGCGCTAGCGTCCGGTTCGGAATTCAATCGTCTCTCGAACTCTCGAACCGGACGCTAGCGCATTCCGGCTAATGGGGTGAGCCTCATTCTCCGCCGCGTGAGGTATATGTAGCCGAACCCATCCTCTGTCCAAGGTGCCTGGCCCCGGCTATTGGTGATTTCCGACAAAGCCTATTATCCCTGCTGCTAGGAAGTGTTTTTTCCGCAGCACGACGGTGCCTGGTCCGTGAAACACCTGCTCGACCTGATCGCGCCGATTAACCTCGATCTCGCATGCGCCGCTTACGGCGTCACTTGTCTCTGGTGAAAGTTCTCATGTCCGACGCAGCCTTGCTCGAAATTGACAACCTCAAGACCTACTTCCATTCCGACGGCGGGACCGTCAAAGCGGTCGATGGTCTGACCGTGAAGATTCGGCCGGGGCAGACGCTCGGATTGGTCGGTGAGTCCGGCTCCGGCAAGTCGGTCACGTCACTGACGATCATGCGACTCTTGCCCGATATCGGGGCGACGATCGCCGCCGGCCGCATTTCGTTTCTCGGTCGCGATCTGGTGCAGTTGCCGCGAGCCGAGATGCCGAAGGTGCGCGGCAAAGACATCGCCATGATTTTTCAAGAGCCGGGCACGTCGCTCAACCCGGTTTATCGTGTCGGCGATCAAGTGGCCGAAGCGATCCTGCTGCACGAGAAAGTGACGCGTGCGGAGGCCCGCGCTCGCACGTTGAAACTGTTCGAGGAAGTCGGCATTCCTCAACCCGAGATGTCGCTCGACAAGTACCCGCACGAGATGTCGGGTGGTCAGAAGCAGCGCGTGATGATCGCGATGGCGCTGTCGTGCAACCCGAAACTGCTCATCGCGGATGAGCCAACCACCGCGCTCGACGTGACGATTCAGGCTCAGATTCTCGACCTGATCCGCAAACTGCGCGACGAGCGCGGCATGGCGATCCTCTTCATCACGCACGACCTTGGTGTGATCGCCGAGATCGCCGACGAAGTGGCCGTGATGTATCGCGGCAAACTGGTCGAATACGACACCGCCCGCAACATCTTCGCGAACCCGCAGCATCCGTACACCAAGGGCTTGCTCGCCTGTCGGCCTCGACTCGACACGACTCGCCGCCGCTTGCCGACCGTTGCCGACTACATGCAGACTACCATTGATGCCGACGGACGAATGGTCATCACGGAGAAGACGCTCACACCCGAACGGCTCGCGGAGATTGAAGGTCGCGGACGCGGACGGCTCTTGCATCCGGTTGAGACCGTCCGTGCTGGTGTTCTCGTCCCCTCTCCCCCGTCCTCGGGGGAGAGGGCTATGGTGAGGGGGCCGAATGGAGAACAATCTTTGCCATCACAATCAGCCGTCGAAAGAACCCCTCACCCTAACCCTCTCCCCTCCAAGGCGAGGGGCGAGGGGACAGGAGAAGCAGTCGCTTACGTTCCCGCTGACCAACTGCCCCTTCTTCGCATCGAGAACCTCAAAGTCTATTACCCGATCAAGCACGGCCTGCTCCGACGAACGGTCGGGCACGTGAAGGCGGTCGATGGGATCAGCTTCAACGTCTACAAAGGTCAGACGCTCGGGCTGGTCGGTGAGTCGGGTTGCGGCAAGACGACGACGGGGCGAGCGATCCTGCGGCTGATTCCGATCACCGACGGGAAGGTCACCTTTGAAGGCTTGAACTGGACGAGCCTGCGTGGTGCGGAACTGCGTCGCCAACGCCGCCGAATGCAGATCGTCTTTCAAGACCCGTACAGCTCGCTCAACCCGCGCATGACTGTCGAGGCGATGCTGACGGAGGCCATGAGCGTCCACCGACTCGGGGTCAACGCGCGCGACCGGCGCGATCGCGCGGCGAGCCTGCTCGAAGAAGTCAGTCTCCTCGCCGAATACCTGCAACGCTACCCGCACGAATTCTCCGGCGGACAACGTCAGCGACTCTGCATCGCTCGCTCACTCGCCGTCGAACCCGACTTCCTCATTTGCGACGAATCGGTCTCGGCGCTCGATGTGTCTGTCCAAGCGCAAGTCCTCAACTTACTGAAAGACCTGCAAGAGAAACGCGGCCTGACGTACATCTTCATCAGTCACGACCTGAGCGTCGTGAAGTTCATGTCCGACATGATGGCCGTCATGAACGCGGGCCAGATCGTCGAGTTCGGCCCGTCGGACGCCATCTACGCCAAC
>JAYTXB010000649.1:0-3459 GCA_043743205.1 Schlesneria sp. | reverse complement strand
TCTCACTCATGGCCGCGAGAGGGATATTTGCAAGCACGGAATAGTACTGATGACAAAGCCGGGGCACAGATGAAAACAGTCCAGTGCGGATCCGGCACTCAATTTCGCTCCCACTGTTGATGGTAAGTTCTCTCGTGCCGCTCGCCTTACAGGTCGTCGATGCGGACCTCAAACACGAGCGGGATGAGATTCTCTAATTTGTTGGTATCTGCTCCGCCATTAGGAGCGAAGTAGAGTCTTTTTCCGTCAGACAGATTCCGAACGGGATCACCGATGAGAAATAGCTTCCCCGTGCCGTCGGTGGCGATTCCTTCCGGAGAGGCACTGTTAATTTTAATCCCCCGTCTGTTGTTGACATCCAGTGCGGGGGCACGCAGGTCCAAGTTGTGCCGACGCGGCTCGCTGTGCGGCGACGCCATGTCAATGAAGTACAGCGCGGGGCTGTTGCGTTCCAAAGCGATGAGCAAGAGTTTGTCTTGTTGCGTCAACTGGTCTTTTCGGGTGACAAAACAAAGTCCCGTCAGATCACCTTGTAGACCATTGGTGATGAACGCTTCGGGATGAACCTTCGGTGACTTCCATTCGCCATTTGTGATGACCACATTCCCTTCGCGAAATTGGGACATCGGAACGCGATAGATTCTCGCGGCCGAGTCAGACCATTCCGTCGCCAAGTAAATCATCTGGCCGTCAGGCGAGACTGCAATTCCTTCCCAGACCCTGTTGGGGTCCAGTGGAACGGCTTCTCCCGACTTGTTGCGGTCATGATTCCCTTGCGTCGAAATGCGAACCGTGCGAATAACTGCCGCGACGTTTTTTGTCGCTCGATATTCGATCTCAACGAGCCACGGCTTTGGCCCTTCGGTGCAAGCAAAAAAATAGTTTGCTCTCGTGGGGTCGGCCGCGATTCCTTCAAAGTCGATGAAACCAGTCCCAACGCCATTGAATGAGTCGCTTACCGCTTTGAACTCTGCTTTTTGGTCCCACATGATTGGAACAGGTTCGGCTTGAGGCGTCGGGCTGATCTGGCTGAAGCGATACAGATAGCGACCACGGTGCGGCTCAACTCCACTCGGATAGAACTGTTGGAGCTCACGGCAATTCTGATCGCCAATCGACCACCACGTTTTGGTCCTCACATCGAACGTCAGATCAGATGTTTGCCACCCCCCGAATTCACCGCTCACGTGTTCATCCATGCGGATGCGAGCGTGCGGGGCGTGTTCGAGCCAATGCCCCACGATTTCCGCGGCGGAGAGGAATCCCCCCGAACCGAGTGCCACTTGGATCAGGCAGATCGAGGCCAGCACGATTGTCTGTCGCATTTGATCTCTTCCTTTCGTTGGAACCGGTTTATACCTCGCGCGGCCACGAGTGAGGTGTTTTAGGCGAGCCGCATGCCGTCAGGCTGCGGGTTTACTGCGGCGACCAAGAACCCGCAGCCTGACGGCGTGCGGCTCGCCAAGGCCTGATTCGTGACCGCGCGAGGTATAGTAATCCGCCGCGTCAGCGAGGGATTCGGTGGTTGACCTGATGCCGCATTCCCTCGCTGACGCGGCGGGTTACTTGTTGAAAACAATCACTGTCGCGGCCCATACCAGACGAACCGGCATTCTCGGGACAATCGTTACGATTTGAATTTGCCGTTCATGCAACCGCAGGACTGTGGTTCTTCACATTCAGGACCGCACCTTCTTGCCTGCCGTCGTCGCCTCATTGTTTATTGAGCTATATCACAGGCAGGCTTCGGCAAGACGAAGCCACTTGAGCCCGTTGAAGTCTTGACGAGTTGCCCCTTCATCGACTCCTCTCTATGAAAGTTGTCAACGATGGCGACCGCCCTTTTGCGTGACGCTCGTTTTGCTGTTGATGCAGACGAATTCCTAGAGCCCTCCAAAGAGATTCGTGTCCGGTTGCTGTGGAAGATTGGTCAGTTGCAGATGCTGCCGTCGCTCGCCATCAGAGCACTGAATTTGGCGAAGCGGCCCGACTGTTCGATCGGGCAGTTCTCGGCATTCATCAAGCGCGACATGACGTTGGCATCCGACATGCTGAAGATGGCCAACAGCATGGTCTATTCACGCGGCCTGCCGATCCCGAGCTTGTCCCGGGCGGTCTCTCGTCTGGGACTAGAGCAGTGCAAGAATCTCATCATGGCGTCCAGCGCCAATAGCCTGATGGTGCAATTGACGATGACGGAGACGTGGATCAGAGAGGCACTCTGGCGACACGGATTCCTGACGGCCAAGATCGCCAGCTCCCTGAACCGAAACTTGGAGCTGGGCTTTCAAGGTGAAGAACTCACGGCCGGTTTGATCCACGACATCGGACGCATCCTGCTCGCCGTGTTGGAGCCATCCGGCTTCGCCAAGTCCGACCGTTTGGACTGCGCTGAAGGGGATGATGACGCACAGCAGTCGATGCTGGAGCGAGAACGGAATTTGTGCGGAACAACTCACTGTGATCTGGCTGGCTGGTTCGTCGAATACAGCGGCCTGCCGCAGTCCCTCGCCGACGTGGTGCGCTACCATCACACCTACACTGACGAGATGTCCGATCGACCGCTGGTCGCCCTCACCGCCATCGCCGATCACATGGCCAATCACATGCAACTGACCAAAAAGCCCGACGGCTACGACCCCAATGAAAACACCGCCATCGACTTCCTCGACCTCTCCCCCAAACAACGCGCCCGCCTGATCGCGATCATCCCCGCCGTCATGGCCGAAGCGATCAGCAGTTCATAGTGGCGCGGCGAGACTGGTACGAACGATTTGTTGGCTGTCGCCCTCTATGTCCACGGCTGCGCTTTCCCACACTACCGGTCATTCGTCAGCCAAAGCTAGCGGCAGGGGTGGACTGAATTGCGAAGCGATGCCAGCCAATCGCTGCGGGTGTCAGCCCGCAGATCAGTTGGCGGTTGTCGCCTTGAGCCGCAAGTAGGGCGTGCCGTCACTTCCGAGCATTGCTGTCTCCGCTTCGCGGCTCAAGAGTGCTAACGGATCGACTTCCGTGGGTTGCCACCCACGGCTACTCGCTACCGTCGCTTCGCGACTCAGTGCAATTCCAGCGTGATCCAATGCGATCGCTCACGAACGATGTCCTTCAGAAAGTACTCCAACAATCCGCCTCGTTTCTGTTTGAGCTGTCTCGTCCCTAGAATCGGTTTGCGATGAGAACGGGAACGCCAACGGAGTGCTGAGTGCCGTGATGATTGAGGATGATTGGGGCGAGCCGGACGAGGGATCGGCGACGTTAAAGGACGATCTCACGCCGTCTCAACGCGCGGCGGTCGAGCATTTTCACGGGCCATTGCTCGTGCTGGCCGGACCTGGCTCGGGGAAGACGCGGGTCATCACGCGACGGATCGCGCGGCTCATCGAACGCGGTGTCAGGCCGTGGGAGATTCTCGCGATCACCTTCACCAACAAGGCGGCCCGCGCGATGAGTGATCGCGTG
>JAYTXB010000648.1:0-1056 GCA_043743205.1 Schlesneria sp. | reverse complement strand
TGCGGTCGGGTGTTTCGGCGGGGTCAGGAGACTCGCGCCGAACGCTGGACTGGTTGGAAGCCGTGTCCTGCGTTCCGTGTCCCGTCGGCGGAGCGACGGGACTACAGTAAGCGAATGGCAACATCGTTTCGGAGTGAGGGGCTGTGAACTTGACGACCATCGTCACTCACCCAGGAAGGCTTTCTTCAGTTCATCAATCACGGCGTCGGGCATGGGGGCGACGGTGCCGATCGGGCGGCTGTTGATGATCGCTTCGGCGGTCGTCTCCAGCACTTCCAAACGATCGAACGTGTCGAGGATGCTCGTGCCGACAACGAGGACGCCGTCGTTGTCGAGCAGCACTGCGGGAGAGCGAGGTGAGATGAAGTCGGCAATCGTTTCGTCGGGAAGATAATGGACGCCGAAGGGGACTCGCCCGACATCGCGCAGGAAGATGTAACTCTCGGGGATCGTGCGGGCATCGAGCGGCACGTTCGTCACGCTGAAGGCGGTCGCGTTGACGGGATGGGCGAAGACGATGGCACGCACTTCCGGGTGTCGGCGATAGATCGCTCGATGCGCGCGAGTGGCTCGACTCGGACGTTTGTTTGGCTCGGAGGTCTCACCACTGACGAGCACGATGTCGTCAATGTCGAGCAACGAACGGTCGCGTTGAGCAGGTGTGATGAGGAACGAGTTCTCATCGAGTCGCGCGGAGAAGCTCCCTTCTGTGCTGATGAGGAGCCGTTGGCGACAGCCTCGCCGCAAGAACTCGCACAGTTGGCGACGCAGTTCTTGTTCGAGGCTCGTGGCGGCGGGAGGCTCGACGGGGGACAGGGCGACGCGCCGACATTCGGCCATCGCGAGTTGTTCGTCGTTGAGATAACGGACCTCGCCGAGCAGCCGCGCTTTGATGATCGTCTTGCCCGCGAATTCGAGGGCCTCGAACCGTTGATACGCTTGTGAGAGCGAGTTGCCTCCCACGACGACGCCGTGATTTTCGAGGATCACACCGTGCAATTCTGAGGCAAATGCTTGAGCGATGTTCTGCGCAAGTTGCTCACTGCCGGGAAGGGC
>JAYTXB010000647.1:0-2791 GCA_043743205.1 Schlesneria sp. | reverse complement strand
CAATTCGCGGGAACAATCTGATGATCGAGGTGAGCCGGGTGCCGTGAGGCCCCGGACTTTTCGGCGAAGAACCCGGGGCCTCACGGCACCCGGCTCACCTCGATCTTCAGATTGTTACCGCCAATTGTTGATGCGCCGGTCCTAAGTGAGGTCGGCGTGGGCAACGCATAGTGCAGACCGAGAGAGGACCCGATGCCAGACCACGAACTCGCGATGTGTGCCTACGTCCAATTGGGGATGCTGTCCGACCGACGGCAGCAGGCGCTGGCTCGCGATCGGTTCCTGCTGCTCGGGGGCGTTGAGGCCTGTCGCGCGGGGTGGCCCGAGGTCGCGGAGGCCTGTCGGAAACTCATCGTCGCGTCGAACGCCGCTCATCAATTGAATTGCCACGCGACGCTAGCCGACGCGCTGCGCGACGCCGACTTCCAGCAGCTTGTCGCAGCGGGTGAACGCTATTGTTCTTATGAGCAGGCCGAACATCTCCTCCGTCAGTTGGGCCTCACCCCCGAGGGAGACGAACCCGAGATTCCGCGCGGAGAGCGGATGATCCAGTTACTCGCCCAAGACCGGCGAGAGTGAAATTCCGCTCGAAACACGACCTTCAAAACATCCCTTGTAGGATGGGCACTCTTGCCCGTCCGGTCTTGGGTTTTTCTTGGCGCGAGTGCAAACCCGGATGGGCAGGAGTGCCCATCCTACAGGGGAGATCATTGGCGTTCGGTCACTGCAACAAGCTGCGCTGCAACACCTCTTGAGCCTGCGCGAAGTACGGTTGCCAGACGATCTCGGGACGCCCATCGCGAAGACAGTCACGCACCTTTTGAAGCGTGTTCCGAGCCATGTGCGGGCAGCGATTGCAGGCGCACGTTTCACCCGTGGAAGCCATGATCCCCGGCACTGGAATGTACTCGTGCTGCGGGGCGATCTTGGCGAGCGGATGAATCATGTTGGCTTCAGTCGCCACGAGGAACGTGCGCTTCTCGGCGATCGAGGCGACGTACTTCCGCATCTTTTCCGTGCCGCCGATGAAATCGGACACGTCCAAGACATTGGCCGGACATTCGGGATGAGCCATCACAATCGAGCCGGGATTGTTCCGCTTCGCTCGCAACAAATCCTGCACGCTGAAGACCTCATGCACCATGCACGAACCGGGCCACAGGATCATCGGACGGCCCGTCACGGAACTCAGGTAACGACCGAGATGCTGATCGGGGACGAAGAGGATTTCTTTGTCGGCCGGAACGCGGTCGATGATCTCGCGTGCGTTGCCGCTCGTCACGATCCAGTCGCAGAGGGCCTTCACCGCAGCGGTCGTGTTGATGTACGCGACCGTCTGAAAATCGTGTCCCTTCGCTCGCAGTTCGTGTTGATACGCGGCGAGCTTGTCCGCCGGACAGCTCTCCGCCAACGAACAGCCCGCTTGGAGGTCGGGCATCAACACCTTCTTGGACGGGCTGAGAATCTTCGCCGACTCGCCCATGAAGTGGACGCCGCAAAACACGATCGTCGAGTTCGTCACCTGCGTCGCGTCGCGTGCCAACTTCAGGCTGTCGCCGGTGTAGTCGGCAATGTCCTGCAAATCACCATCGACATAGAAGTGAGCAAAAATGGCTGCGTCCTTCGATCGCTTCAATTCGTCGATCTCGTCCATCAGATCGAGCGGGTCTTCATACGTTTCCACGGGAGCGACGGCGTTGAGAACGGGCAGTTCCATGATGCTTCTTTCGGGAAGAGGTTGCGGTTGCCCGGCATTCTCGCGAGGAACGTGCAGAAATCAACACGGTTGAAACACAACCGCCGCCTCGGATGCCACTCGGGTAGGGCGGGCTGTGCCCACGGGGAGTGGTGGGGCACAGTTCACGCGACTCCGTGAACTGCACGAGAATGAATGGCAGACGCCCGACATCTGGAAGGATGCCGGGCGTTGTGATGATTCCGCGTTGTGCGGAACGGCCTTGAGCTTTGAATTCGCGGTCAGCCTTTGAACACGCGTTGAAGTTCTTCGAGCGAGGTCTTTCCTTCGGCGACTAGCCTGAGGCCATCCTTGTGAAAGGTCAGACACCCTTCCGCGCGTGCGATCGTTTTGACCTGTTCGCCTGAAGCACCTTCTGCGATCAGCTTCCGCGTCGCTTCCGACAGAACGATCGCTTCGAGCATGGCGACTCGACCGAAGTAACCGGTCCCATCGCACTTCTCACACGGTGGGTCTTCGTCACCAGTCTTCTCATCGACCAGCGGCTCTCCCTTGCGGTAGAGCGTCTTCGTTTCCGGAGGAAGCCCAACTTTTTCGAGCAGCTTCGGATTCGGACGGAACGCCTCGCGGCAACTCGTGCAAAGTAGCCGAACCAGTTTTTGACTGAACACGGCGTCGATGACTTCGGATGCCTTTTGTCGGTCTCCGGACCACTCGAACAGTTGATCAAGGGCACTCACCGAATCCGGGACCGGTATCTCGGCCACGATGCAAATGCGATCCGCCACATTCATGAACAGCTTCGTGGCCTCGGCGTCTCGCAGTGGCGGCACGAAGATCACATCGGCCTCTTCGCGCATCATGCGCATGCACGAGGTTTCAAAGTCGTCCCCTTCGTTGACCTCAAACTTCTTCACGTTGATCAGTTCACGCGTTCCCGTATCGACGATCGAGTAGATCGAGAACATGTACATATCGACCCCGCGTAGCAGGGCATAAGTCGTCGTCGTCGTCCCCGATCCGGGAGGGCCACACACGACAATCAGCCCGTGGCGGTGCGAAGTCAGATCGCGCACAGTTTGCTTGAGCGTCGTC
>JAYTXB010000646.1:0-1780 GCA_043743205.1 Schlesneria sp. | reverse complement strand
ACTTCGCGCGGCTTGATTTGAGGCCCAGGCGAGCCGCACGCCGTCAGGCTGCGGGTTCTTAATCGCCGCAGGAAACCCGTGGCCTTACGGCACACGGCTCGCTTGAAACATATCACTTATGGCAGCGCGAGGTATAAGTCGTCCATCGTGACGATTGGCAAGCTCGTTCGTTCTCCGGTTCAAATCCCCTTCTCGTTGAAGGCCCTGCGTCATGTTCCCCTTTTCTCAGAACGCGATCATGGGAACGGGCATCATCGCCCTTTGCCTGATGCTGTGGTCGCGCGATCGCTGGTATCTCGATCAGACTCGCAAGGGACAACGCCTCGTGGCGTGGTGCGGTCCCGACCGTGCCATTTGGGTTCTGCGAGCGATGCTGCTGGCAGGCATCACGTTCGGCGCACTGCTCGCCAACAGCATCATTCGACCGATCCAGTGGTAAGGTCTTTGTACCTCGCACGGCCATGAGTGAGCTGTTTTAGGCGAGCCGTGTGCCGTGAGGCCATGGGTTTCCTGCGGCGATCAAGAACCCGCAGCCTGACGGCCTGCGGCTCGCCAGTGTCTCCGCTTTGGCCGCGTGAGAAATAGGCGCGGTTGCGTTGGCCAGTAACCCGCAGCGTCAGCAAGGAAGCATGAAGACTCACGCTGTTGTCTTCATCCGTGCTCCGGCTTTGCCATCCGTGCGGACTCTTCTCCGAGCCAGGAATGAAGCGCACGGATGGCAGGGCCGGAGCACGGATGAAGAGGGGCGGAGCGATGCCGCTCAACCGTGCGTGAGTCCGAGCTGAAGCAGTGCGTCGCGTGCGACTGAAGCGGCGACTTCATCTTCATCGGTCGCGGCGGTTCTCAGTGCGGCGGCGACGGCCTCCGAGGCGACTCCCGCGCGACCAAGGGCTAGCGCTGCGTTCTCTCGCACCAGCGGTTCTTCATCATCGAGCGCGAGCAGGAGTGGGTCGATCAGCGCGGCGGCAGGTAGTCCCCACACGGCAACGGCGGCCGACACGGCCTCACGCACTTCGGCCTGTTCGTGACTGAGTAGCGTTCCGTAACGAGCGGCTAGCGCGGCGAGATCGACATCCGATCGTGCGGCCAACGCCGTCACGACCGAGGCGAGCATGAGCGGTTGAGTCTCTTCCTCTTCCAATAAGGCAAGCAATACGTTCCGTGCGGAGACGTTGCTGTTGTGAACCCTGCCCAACGCCCGTGCGGCTTCAAATCGCACATCGACATCCGAGTCACTCAAACGCGAGATCAACTCGGTGGCGATGTCATCCCATAACGCAGCGTGGGTTGAATCGAGTTCTTTCAATTCACCAAGCTGCTTCGCCGCCAATGCCCTCATGGCAGAGTCGTCGTCGTTCATCGAACGGCGGCTCGAAGCGACAACCTCTTCGACAGAGCCGAGCGACTTCACCGCCAACAACGCGCGGTAACGTTCGTCGGGCGAAGCGGCCTGTTGAAGCACGACCGTCCACTCTTCGAGCGAACGATCAGAAAACGGAGCGACCATGCGAGCCATGACAAATCCTTTGTGAAAAGTGCGGCCGTTTTTTATCCGGCTCGTGGATCGAAAGACAGACTCGCCGATGACCGACCTCCAGCCCACTTTAATTTCAGCGACCGATCACTCATGATCCCCGCCCGCGCACGGGTGACGCGGCGATCCCATTCACCAACGAGCCTCATCTTCAACGAACCTCAACTGTGAGAGACCTGTATGACCACGACTTCGTCCGCTGCGGCGGCTTCCGCCGAACCTTCCGACCTGATCGAGGAACACGTC
>JAYTXB010000645.1:0-1848 GCA_043743205.1 Schlesneria sp. | reverse complement strand
AGACAGCCTCGCCATGAAACGCCGCCACTGCGGCTGGGACGACAAATTCCTCGTCCAAACACTCACCGGATCAACAACTTAGTGGGCGCTGGCCCTGCTTCGCGAACTTGGCGGGTCGGGCACGATTGACGAGATTGGAGAGCGAGTCATCACGATCTTAAAAGTACCCGACGATGTCGCCTCCGTCCTCCACGCCCCAGACAAGAGTAATCAAACCGAATTTGAATATCGCTTGGCTTGGGCGAGGACGTGGCTCAAAAACTTTGGGATGCTCGAACGGTCGGGCCGTGGTGTATGGGCCATCAAACCCGACAAGCTGATGATCGAGCGAGTCGATCCAGTCGAGGTCAACCGCCACACTCAAGCTCTGAGCAGAGCCAAAGACTCAGACGCCACATGCACCGACAACGAAGCCGCTGAGCTGGAAGAGGTCCAAGACCCGGAATCGCCTGATGCGGCTTGGCGGCAAGCCCTCCATCGTGTCTTGACGACTATTCTCGACCCCGGCGCATTCGAACGGCTGACCATGCGGTTGCTCCGCGAGAGTGGATTCGTTCACGCCGAGGTGACCGGCCGATCCGGGGACGGCGGCATTGATGGTAAGGGTATCGCCCGGATGGCCGGGGTACTGAGCTTCCATGTTGTGTTTCAGTGCAAGCGGTATCAGGGGGCTGTCTCGGCGGGCCAAGTCCGCGACTTCCGTGGCGCGATGGTTGGCCGAGCGGATAAGGGCTTGCTCATTACGACTGGGCGATTCACGCGAGACGCAATTGCTGAGGCCACCCGCGAAGGGGCACCACCCATTGACTTGATCGATGGCGACCGCTTGGCAGACATGCTCAAGTCGCTCAAATTGGGCGTCCATACTGAGATCATGGAGCGAGTCATTGTGGATGAGGCTTGGTTCGGATCCGTATAAAGGCGGGATGACCTTACCAGTTTCGTAGGGTGGGCAATGCCCACCACAACACTGAGCCGAACGGAGACGACCTTGTGATTCCACCAACCAACCGCGAACGGTTTGAAAGACTGCGATTGCTTAACCCGCTTGATGCGATACAGGCATGGATCGACGGTTCGTTCGGAATCGGGGACGAGCCCGCACTCATTGAGGCGATTCGGAAGGACTTTCGAGTCGTCATGCCTGACAACGAAATCATTGAAATCATGTGTGATGCGATGGATGAAGAGTGGGACGCGTCCAAGTGTCTGAAAAAGTTGGTCGGTCGAGAGGCGTGAACGGTCAGCACAACATCTCGTAGGGTGGGCACCGCCCACCACAGACAAACGATGAATTTACGAATGGTGGGCGATGCCCACCCTACTGAGGAGCCAAACATGCCTCGAATTTCCTTCTGTGGTTCATCCGATCACGGCGTCTCGCGACGAACGTTTCTGGGCGCGAGCGGCATCGCGGGGGCATCGGCCTTTGCCACCAACATGCGGGTGCTGGACTTGCTTGAGAACAAGAGCCTCGCGGGGGAACTGAAGCGTCAGCAGAAGAGTGTGATTCTGCTGTGGCTCGGTGGTGGCGCGAGTCAGTTGGAAACGTGGGATCCCAAACCGGGGCGACCGACCGGCGGTCCTTTCCGCGCGATTCAGACCGATATCGCAGGAGTGCAGATCAGCGAGTTGATGCCAAAGATGGCGCAGCGGCTGAAAACGACGGCCCTCATTCGTTCGCTGAACACTCGCAATGCCGATCACGGCGGCGGGACGCGATTGATGGAGACGGGCCGGGCGATGGAGCAGGCCGTCGATTATCCGGACCTCGGTGCGCTGATCGCCCGCGAGTTGGGACGGGCCGACAGTCAGGTGCCCGATTACGTGTCGATGTACTCCGAAACG
>JAYTXB010000644.1:0-1808 GCA_043743205.1 Schlesneria sp. | reverse complement strand
CGCTCAGTTTCTGGATGCCTCACGCCATCATCAGACCAGCGTGATCGATGTGGTCAGTTGGCTCTACTCGGCGCTCATGGTCCAAGCCTCGGCGGGCATTGACTTGCTGGCACAGGCGGAATCCAACTGGCCCGAAAATTTGGCGGGGATTCTCGAAGGCTTTCGCACGGCCGATGGCGGGTATGCCAAGACGCACGAAGGATCACTCGGCAGCACGTATCACTCGTTTCTCGTCACCCTCTGTTACGAATTGATTGGCCAGCCGTTGCCCGCTCCGGAGCGGCTCGTCGGCTTTGTTCGAGACCGCCAGCGTGACGACGGTGGCTTTGTTGAGATCGCTCCCATGAAACGGAGTGGCACGAACCCAACCGCCGCCGCGATCGCCGTCCTGACGATTCACTCCTCCGTTGGACCGCATCTGCGCGACGACGTACTGGCCTACTTGAACGACGTGCGCGGTGATGAAGGCGGCTTTCAAGCCAACACCCGCATCCCGTTCGCTGACGCTCTCTCGACATTCACGGGGTATCTCACGTGCATCGACCTCAACGCGCGAAACCGAGTGGACGCGAATCGCCTCGAAAGCTTTATCCTTTCCCTCGAACACCCGCATGGCGGCTTTCGAGCGGCGACGTGGGATCAGGCGACCGATGTGGAGTACACATTTTACGCGCTCGGTACGCTCGGGTTGCTGTGGGACGAACAACCGCCAACAGCTGCCGCAGGCGTTTGAAAGCGGCGACTGACGACTCGCGAATTTGATCACTCCGGTTTGAAACCGGATCAATGTGTTGCTGGGTACTCTCACTGAAGTAGCCAAGAGACCGCCACAGTTCCTGTTGTAGGATGGGCACTCCTGCCCGTCCGGCTTTGAGCTGGAGCGGGAACAATTGCGGCCCGAGTCAGAGACAAAAATGAAAACCGGACGGGCAGGAGTGCCCATTCTACGAATAAGGAACTTCAGGATGAAATCGTTTCAAAAGCTGTTGCTGACCGGGCTGCTCTGCATCACTGCGGTGGTCGTGACGGTTGTGGTCGTGCGTGCTCAATCCGCTGACGGCACGGGTGCCAAAGCGAAGCAGAAATCGAGCGACATCCCGTTGGCTGATCGCTTCCGAGAACTCGACAAGAACAACGACGCCAAGCTGACACGCGAGGAGTTGGGGGCGGGATTGTTCGAGTTTCTGAATGCCAACGGCGACGAGTCGGTCACGTTGGAAGAGGCTCAAGCGGTCATCCGCGACAAGGGAACCGAAGCACTGGTCAAGGTGGCTCGGAACTCGCCCCCACCCACGGTCCCCGCGAAGAGCGCCGTGAAACCGGAGGTCTCGCCAAAGGACGACTCACTGCGTCAAGGACCGCAACGTTTGACGGCGGGCGATCACGGCATTGGTCGCAGGTTGCCCGATCTCCAGTTCACCGACATCAACAGGCGCGCGTTCTCCCTGAGCGATCTCGCCGATCGTCGTGCCGTGGTGATTGCCCTCACGAATACAAGCTGCCCGCTCTGCAAAAAATACGCGCCGACACTCGCCGCGATCGAGAAACAGTTTCGCGATCAACAGGTGACGTTTGTCTTCGTCAACCCCACAGCGAGTGAGCAGCCGGAAGCGATTCGCGCCGCGATCCAGTCGCACGGGCTGGCTGGCTCCTACGTGCAGGACACCGACGGCGCGATCGCTCGCGCACTCGGGGCGACTCACACCACCGACGTGTTCGTCGTCGATGCCAAGCGAACGCTCGTCTATCGCGGTGCGGTCGATGACCAGTACGGGTTCGGCTATGCGAAAGAGGCTCCTCAAACGGAG
>JAYTXB010000643.1:0-1730 GCA_043743205.1 Schlesneria sp. | reverse complement strand
TGCGAGTTGCGCACTTCCGCCCCGAGTCCCCACCAATCGCTGTAACGCCAGACATCCATCCAGTGTCGCCCCCAACGTTCGCCGTACTGCGGACTGTCGAGCAACCGCGCGACGACTTTGTCATACGCTTCTGCCGAGTCATCGACGACAAAGGCGTCCAACTCCGCTCGTGTCGGTGGCAATCCGACCAAATCCAACGAGACACGCCGCAACCAGACACGCTTGTCCGCAAGAGCTTGAGGTTGAAGTCCACGCCGCTGATGGCCCGCAGCGAGAAAGGCATCAATCGGATTGCGGTTCCACTCGGCGACGACTCCCTGCGGAACGGCCGGTCGCGCAGGAGTCTTAAACGCCCAGTGGTCGCGCGGGTCACGCTCGGACTGTTCGTTCGCTGGCCCCTTCGCACCTTGAGCGATCCACGACTGAAACAGCTTGAGTTGAATGGCGCTGAGTGGCTCCCCTTCCGGCGGCATTCGCTCCGAATCGACGGTGGCCGACACACGCTTCAGTAACAAGCTTTGAGCCGCCGCGCGCACGTCAATCGCCGTACCGCTGTCGCCCCCCTTTGTGAGTAGCGCGACAGTATCGAGTCGCAGCCCGGCCTCCTGCTTCAATGCGCCGTGACAGGCATAGCACCGCTCACGCAGCACAGGCTTGATCTGCTTCACGTAATCGACGGGCGCGTCGGGCGTGACACTGGCTGCAACGGTCCCTTCCGCAGCGAGCGACTCCGCTCTAAGTGACCACGCCGCGATCAACCAACAAACAGTGCAAGCAAGTCGGCTCATCTGGGTTCCTTCGATGCGGTGTCTCTCGGAAATTCGACTCGTAGGATGGGCACTCTTGCCCGTCCGGTTTTCGTTGCCTCCCAAGGCAGAGTCTGACCGGTTGGCTAATGTAGTCCCGTCGCTCCGCCGACAGGACAGCGGGACACGGGCTTGATTAATCCGCCCCACTTACGCCGCCAACTGTCTCTCTTCAAACCAGACGGACAAGACTGCCCATCCTCCAACTCACGGCTCCCCGCCATTCGTGTTGATTATTTTGGCAAATCAGCCGCAGGGCGCTAGCCCCGGTTTGTTTTCGCTTAACCGGGGCTAGCGCCCTGCGGCTGATGAATGCGTTCCAACACGAATGGCAGTGAGCCACAACTCACCCAATCAGGTCGCGGCTCAGCATAACCTTCCGGCCATAGGGTTGAGAACGGTTCGTTGCGATGGGTACAGTGCGACACCGTTGCCTTGCCCACCTCCGGTTCGAGTTCGTTCGGATCGGTCTTTCCTACCTGAGTTGCTTCCTGGAGACAGTCGTATGTTCCGTTGGATGACCCGCCTGACGTTGGTTGCCGTCGTCTGTTGTGCCGCTCCCTGTTGGTCGGCCGATGTGGAGTTCCCCGATGCGAACCTCGACACGGTGATTCGTGAAATCCTGAAGAAGAAGCAAATCGACAAGACCGACAAGGCGAAGAAAATCACGGAAGAAGACCTCGCCACGATCTTCTTTCTCGAAGCACCCAAACGTGACATCGAGAACCTGGCCGGCTTGGAAAAGTGCCGCAACTTGGCACTCATCAAGCTGACCGGCAACAAGATCAAGGACGTAAAGCCGCTGGAAGAATGCGTGAACGTGCAGTCGCTCGATCTGGCCAAGAACCAGATCGCCGACATCACTCCGCTTGCCAAGCTCGTCAAGCTGCAGTACCTGCAACTCGAAGACAACCAGATTCAAAA
>JAYTXB010000642.1:0-2205 GCA_043743205.1 Schlesneria sp. | reverse complement strand
TCGCTGCCCGGTGAACCGAGTCCCGCCGTCTCCGAAAACCGCACCGCCGGTTGCCCGGAGATCAGGCTCATGCCGATGAACCGGGGAGCCGATCCCGTGCCATTGGGATGTGCCCCTCGCGTGGGAACCAAGTCGCGGTGATGCCCCGAACGATCGGGCCAGAGTTTCACATCGTCGTCGTCGGCCAGCTTCAAGTCCGCCGCCCGATACCACACTTCGAGCTTCGTCGAAACGCTCGCGTCGTTCGGTTCGACAGCCGCGACGCCAGCCAACGCTGGTCGCTGGCCGAACTGCTGGCGGACGCCCTCCGGCAACGTGTTCATCGCCCGCGTGCGATCCGGCTTTTGAAACGCCCAGTGACGACGCCAATCGCGAGCCGCCGCCGCGTCGATCGCCTTGTCGGCCATCGGCGCTCCGTCGGTCAACCACTTTCGGATCGCCTCCTTCTGTCGCGCCGACAACTTCGGCTCGGTCACCGGCGGCATCTCACCCGCCGCGATCCGCTTCCAGATCGCGCTGAGGTCCGCCTTCCCCGGAACAATCGCCGCCCCCGATTCTCCGCCGGTCAACATCGCCCGCCGCGAATCGAGCCGCAGTCCCCCTTCTTGCTTGTCCGGCCCATGACATCGCAGGCAGCGGTCAATGAGCGCCGGCCGCACTTCCGCTTCAAATTGAGCGTCATCCGCCTGGAGCGTCCCGCCCCACGCCAGCAGCAACAGTGGCACGACCAGCAGCCAACGCCGACGAACGAACCCGCCGACGTTGATCGCGCCGAGTGAGTTGATGGAATGAGTCATGATTGTGCCTCGCTAACCTTTCAATCGTCGTTGCTGACGTTGCCACGCCTGTCTCGCCTTGTGATTGAACTCGCCATTCTCCAGATGCGACTTCCAGTCGGCAGAGGCCCGGTCCAGATCGCCGCCGAAGAGGCTGTCGATCAATTTCTGATGTCCATACGCAATGCAGCGCAGGTCATCGAGTGTCGCATTCCCCTGCCGATGAAAATCACGCATGCGTCCGTAAATGGACTGCCATACCGGGATCATCTCTTGCAGCCCACTCACGACGAGTAACCGCTGATGAAATGCCACATCCTGATCGAGGATGGCCTGCGCGTCCTGTTCCTCACAGGCCCGCTCCATCCGCCGGAGAATGGACTGCCATTCCATGCGATGCGCGGGCTCCAACACGGGAAAGACTCGCCGCAGGGCGTAGAGCTCCAACTGCACCCGCATCGGGGTCAGCAACCCTTCGACATGCTCCAACTGAGAATCGGCGACAACAGCACCGCAATTCGGTTTCGCATGCAGCAATCCTTCGAGAGTCAGTTGTTGCAGCACCTTGCGAATGGGATGTCGGCTGACACCAAATCGTGTGGCCAACTCTTCCTCACGCAAGGCTGTCCCCGCCGAATGGCCTCCGGCCAACAGCTCGCTTCGCAGCCGGTCGCAAACCTGGTCCGTGATTGTTTTCACCGGTGTGTCCGCCATCGCAGTCATCGAGAATTCCTCCATCTCGACAGAATGTATCTTGGATACAATCCGGATGCCACGGAACTCGTGGCATTGTTTGTGCGTACTGCGAGGCACATCAGTCAGTCGCAATTCACCGTGACTTTGATCTCGCTTCAGCCTTCTTATCCGGCGACACGACACCGTCACGAGCCATTGAATCGGAGACCGAATCAGCAAGGAGGGCTTTCGCTTGTTCGATCAGGCTTCCTGCATTGCCGACGGATGGAATGGCATCACCGGGCCAGTGTGCTCCATCACGGACCCATTTCTCCAACGCATGGAGCTCTTCTGCCGAGAGCTTCTTATCGGGTGGTATTTTCAAATCACCGGTCTGCCGCACCGCTGGGATCAATAAACTTTCGTCCGGCTTCCCGGCGCGAATCACATCCCCAGAGTCACCCCCTCGCGCGACTCCCTCGCCACGATCCAATCGCAACCCGGCTGCGGACTTGTCCGCCCCGTGACACTTCACGCACTTCGCAATCAACAACGGCCGGACCTGCTGCTCGAAGTGCTCGATCACTTTGTGATCTTCCGCACGGACGGAACCCGTCCCGAAGCAGAAAAGAAAACCCGCCAGCATCAGCTCCGGTGGGTACCCACGGCTCTTCCCTGTTTCAAAGTAGGGTGGGTCGAGTCTTCGAGGCCCACCATTGCGGCAACGACTTACGGTGGGCCTCGAAGACTCGAC
>JAYTXB010000641.1:0-13036 GCA_043743205.1 Schlesneria sp. | reverse complement strand
CAGCCCGTTGAAAAACTGTAGGATGGCCTTCTAGGCCGTCGTTTTTCTGCGGGAAATCGGACGGGCAAGATGCCCATCCTACGTTTTTCAACGGGCTGTTAGCTGGCGTGGTGGTAAGTTGTTCGTATCTTGAAATTCTATTTGCGAGATGTGGCACCAGCGGCCGGTGAGAGGGGAACAGACTTGTAAAACCGGCACCGGCGGTTAGCGCCGTGCCACTCACAAATCTAAAGTAAGTGCCATTGGGCTGATGCCCGCAGGTATTGGCTGACATCGTTTCGCGATTCAAATCCAGGGGAATCTGACCACCAATTAACGATGGCGACGCGCTTTGGTGTGCGTCCCGTCACGGCTATCATCCGGCCCGAAACCGCATACGCTCCAATCGGTTGCTCAAACCAACCTTCGGCCAGCCATCCGTTACCGCCTTGAGAAGACCTGCCATTCCGCTGGTCCTCGTCTTTCATCCGTGCTCCGGCCCTGCCATCCGTGCGATTCACTCCTGTCTCGAAAAAGAACTCGCACGGATGCAAAGCCGGAGCACGGATGAAGGCGGCTTTCAGAACATTGCTGATCGTGTTCACCATCAACTCACGCTGAAGTAGAACCTCCTCCATGCTGAAACAAATTCCCCCCTGCATCTCGCCCGAACTGATGGCGACGTTGATGCGCATGGGACACGGCGATGAGATCGTGTTGGCCGACGGCAACTTCCCTGCGGAGTCTCACACGCCGCGAATCGTGCGGGCCGACGGACACGGCGTCCCCGCACTGCTCGATGCGATCTTGAAGTTCTTTCCGCTCGACACATTCGTCGATCATCCCGCCAGCGTGATGGAGCCTGTCGATTCGACGACGCCCGAGCCACCGATCTGGTCCGAGTACCGCCGGTTGCTCACCAAGCACGAAGGCCGTGAAATCGAGTTGAGACCCGTCGAACGCTTTCGTTTCTACGACTTCGCCCGCGCGGCCTACGCCATCGTCGCCACCGGTGAAACCGCGATCTACGCGAACCTGATCCTGAAGAAGGGAGTGGTCATGGGTTGAGGGTCGATGGTCAGAACCGATCATCAGTCCGAGACCAAATGCCCCAACCCTTTCAACCTCGCTGTTGCCTGCCCCTCAACACTCAACCTTCGACCCTCAACCACCATGAACACCGAAGCCGTCCTCACTGATCTCCGTTCCCGCATTCAAGCCGGATACCCGTTGCTCTTTCTCAAGACTTGGGAAGAGGACCGGTGGGAACGCGAGTTGGCCGAATTGGTCCTCGAACTGGAGCGAGGACTCGTGACGTGGACCATCACTCAGGGACTGCAACCGTCCGCGACTGGCGACGAGTCCGAGGCTCCGTCGGCACAGGTGCTGGTGTCACAGATGGCCGCGTTCCCGGCGGAGCATGTCTTTCTCGTGAAGGACTTCCATCCGTATCTCGGCGATCCGCTGATCGTACGTCAGTTGCGAGACGCCTTGCCGACGCTGGTCGCTCAACGCAAGACGATCATTTTCTTCGGCTCCGTCACGACGGTCCCGGTGGAACTCATCAAAGACGCGGTGAAGCTCGAACTGCCGCTTCCCGCGTATGAAGATTTGCGTGACGAGTTCGATCTCGTGCTGGCTGAACTGCGTGGTGCGGGCGACGGCATCTCGATTGAGCTTTCCGTCGATGACGAAGACCGACTCATCAAAGCGGTGATGGGGCTGACCGCGCAGGAGGCTCAGAAAGCGTGGCGTCGCGCGTTGCACGGTCGAGAAGCACTGAGCGACGAAGTCTTCACAACCTTGATCGCCGAGAAGCGGACGCTCGCGTCGGGATCGGACTTCTTGGAGTTCTATGACCTCGACGAAGGGGTCGGTGACATCGGGGGGCTCGATCAACTGAAGGACTGGCTCTCGCAACGCGCACTGGCCTACACGCCGCGCGCCAGAGAGCAGGGTGTGCCGCTTCCCAAAGGGATGCTGCTGCTCGGAGTGCAAGGTTGCGGTAAGAGTCTCACCGCGCGCGCGACAGCACGCTTACTCAGCTTCCCGCTGATCCGACTCGACATCGGCACGCTGCTGAGCAACCAACGCGGTGAATCCGAACGGAACCTGCGCAGCGTGCTGCATCTCGTCGAGTCGATCGCACCGGCCGTGCTGTGGCTCGACGAAATGGAGAAGGGCTTCGCGGGGGTCGAGGGAGACAACGGCGGCGGTCCCGATGCGACGATGCTCCGTCTCGTGGGAACCTTCCTGACGTGGATGGCCGAGATTCAAAAGCCCGTCTTCACGGTCGCCACCGCGAACTCAGTCGAGAACCTGCCGCCGGAAATGTTGCGACGCGGTCGCTTCGATGAGTTGTTCTTCGTCGATCTCCCCAACTTCGATGAACGCAAGCACATCATCGGCATCCACCTGAGAAAGCGAGGTTGGAAGCCAGAGAAGTTCAACATCGACGACCTTGCCCAGCGCAGTGACGGCTTCAGCGGAGCCGAGTTGGAACAGATCATCGTCACGGCACTGATCGACGCCTTCGGGCAGGGACATGTGCTGTCGTATGAAGACCTCGAACGCGCTTGGCGTTCGACCGTGCCGCTGTCGAAAACGATGGAAGACAAAATCTTTGCCCTACGCAATTGGGCACAAGATCGGACTCGTCGCGCCACGTCCGACAGCCGCGTCACCGCCATGCTCGAAGCGGAACAACGCAACGACTCGCTGGTCGTGCCCGATGACGATGAAGGTGAACTCCCCGCGTGGGCACAGCTCGCCTCGGCGGGACAACTCAAAGCGGCACTGGTCGAGTACGTGCGCGGCGATGGCGACGTGCTGTTCGCGTCGCTGCAAGACGCCCTCGCACCCTACATGGACGTGACGGGCGACTTCGGCCTCGCCGCGCGAGCCAACCCGAACACCGTCTTGTGGACGGGACTCAGCCAGCCGCTGTGTGAGTTGCTCGTCGATCTGGTCTCGTCCAAACGGCTCTACATTCATCCGACCGATGTGGAACGCTACAAGCAACTCCAGAAGGGACCGCGACTCCCCGTCCTCAAGGAGCCCACCGACGAAAGCCTGCCGCGCGCGTCGTGGCTTCCCTCCTCACTCCGCTGCGCCCCGCACCCTGTCCACGCCGCCCGACTCGCCCGTATCGGCCGTATGAAACTCGCCAGCGGCTGAGCTGCCGCGCGGAGCGCGACCGTGGCCTGAGGCAACGCCATCCCATGAGTCTTGATCAGACGTTCGGAAGGACTTTGTCGCCCTGTCGCACCGCGACAGGGCGACTTGGGGTCAATCAATTGCGGCCGGTCGCCTAACGTCTTTTGCCTCGGCCACGGCGCTCGCGTTTGGGGCAAGTTCAACCGCAGACGCGACGGTACTATCTCGACAATCATGGCCGAGAATCAACGCCTTGAAGTCTCTCCGCCTCTCGTTGAGGAACTCGCGCGCACCGTCGAGACGATACACACGCTCGCCAACTGGTAGCCCAGCAGGGTGGGAGGAGTCTTCGGAACCTGTCGTTGATACACAACTCGAAGGTTCCGCCAACGTGGTTCTACTTTCAGCCGTTCTGCCATTCACTAGCGACGGTGAGTCTGGCTTTGTCCGCCAGCAGGAAGAAAGCAGGGTGTGTGAAGTCCTCGGAACACACCATTGATATTTGTGGTGGGCACACGGTGCGTTTCGAGGACTCCACGCGCCCTACTTGCTGTGTAGTGCAGTCAGTGATGAACCGGGCGCGGCTGTGACCGCTTCAAAGGTCGGTGTCAGGATATGGCGATCAATCCAGCGGATGACCGGGACGCAGACTGCGTCACCGAAGCCAAATAGATTTTGAATCGTGTTCGCAACGAGTGGGAATTCAGGGACTCCTTGAAGCCGGGCGTACTCACGAGCCGACATCCACCGCATTCTCAGGCACCCTTGATCGATGGCGATCACGATTTGGCGGGCACTGCCTCCCTTGGGAGTTCGCAGACAACCGGCCAGTCCATCTGAACGAACTTCCGCGCGCGTCTTGCCATCTCGTTTGCGACGAAAGATCGTGCCAACAAACGAACCGCGTACGGAGATGATGTCATCGACGAACGTGCGATGGCGGTCGCTCATCATGTTGTGATGCTTTTCGACGGCGGCCGCGTCCCACCATTCTTGGGTGTCGTCGAGGTCTATGAACTCGGCAATGTCCTGTCTTCGCTCATTGGGAGTTGGGACATTGAACGCTGTCCAGCCCGTTGGAAGTTCGATCGACTCCATGAGTTGCACGAGTGAATTTGGGCGGATCGAACGGCTGGCCTTTTCGATCCGTTCGCCCCATTGGTTGCCGAACCAGCTTTCTTCGGACTGGCGTGCGGCTAAGGGGAGATCGAGGTCGCCTCGAAGACCGATGACGAAAACACGCGGGCGACTTTGCGGGACGAACGCCTTCGCGTCGAGCACAAACGCATCAACCCAGTACCCGAGTTCCGCCAGAGTCTGAACTGCCGATGTGAAGTCGCGACCTTCTTGCGAAGTGATGAAGCCAGTCACGTTCTCCAGCATCACCATTGCCGGTCGCCGGTCGGCCATGCGATCGAGGACATCCGCGAACCCGAAAAAGGTGGAGGAATGTTCGCCTGCAAACCCACGCCAGTGCCCGGCCAGCGAAAGGTCAGTACAGGGGAACGAGGCCGTTGCCAAGAACGGAGTGTCAGTGAGTCGATTCGCGATGGCGTCGGTCTTTCGCACATCTTCGAGATGAAACGTCTCCGACCGACCGAACCGAAGTTCGTAAAGTTCGTGTTTTTTCGGGTCGTTGTCGTTGGCGTAAACGCATTGCCAACCTGAGTCTTTCAGTCCTTCGTGGATCAGGCCGATCCCTGCAAAGAACTCGGCAAAAGTCTTGTCATCGCTCCCGCAAAACTTGTGCTGCGACAGTGTGGTCTGTTCAGCGGCGTTCACTGTGAGACTCCTTGAGGAAACGAGGCCGACGACGGCCGGGACTTATAGTCCGTGGACGGATCGTCGTCCACGGACAGAATGTGTGCATGTCGAAGCTTGATGTCAGAGCGATGTTCGGAAGCCGCGTGCGTGCGTTGCGCAAGCGTCGTGGCTGGAGTCAGGAGGCGTTCGCGTCGCAGGTCGGTCTCGACAGAAGTTACATCGGCAGCATCGAACGGGGCGAGCGAAACGTCAGTCTGGAAAACATCTGTCTGATTGCCGCCGCACTCGATGTGGCTCCGTCCAAGCTCTTCCTCGAATGGCATCCAGACAATTGAGGAACGTGTCGATGGGCAAATCCGCATTGGCACACGTTCTCAACCAGATCGCCGCCGCGTCGTCCGAATTGCGACTGTGTGCTCCCATCCAGATCGACTGGCCGAAACGCGCGACAGTGACCGCCAATTTACTGGTTCCACTGCTTCAGCGTGATGTACCACGCCTCAAAAAATACGTCGAAGACATCCTCAATGCCGCAACTCGATTACGACTTCTATGGAGTGATTTTCGCACACGAGTCACGTTGCCTGCTGGCGACATCGCCGAGTTCAATCGGCTGCTGACGTTAGATGATGTCCTCCGCGAGTCCATCACCGGTGAGATCGTCAGCAACGTCGTGTCACGCTTCCTGCTCGACGAAAATCCGAGCCTACTGAGCAATGGACGAAGCGACTATCCCGACCTTTTTCTGAAGACGATCGACTATGCGGCATTACCGGTGTTCAGTCGCAAACGTTTTACGTCCGACGAATATGGCGCGTCACTCAAGGGAGCCAACAAACGCCCCGTTCGCGTCCCCGATGGCCTCGAAATCAAAACGTGTCGAGATCAACTGCGAGTCGATTGCCATCATCCTCACGCTGGTCTCCATTTAGCGGTCATCTTCAGTCAGACGAATCGACTGTACTCGGTCGATGACATCCGTATCGCGTTCCTGTCCGCTGCCGACTATCGCGAATCGAACCGCAACACGACGGCCACCACGGTGAAGTACTCGTTCAACGCAGAACCGTTTATCAGCCTGCTTGAATCGTCTTGACGTGATCCGCCGCATGGTCGGCTGATGTCCCCTCGCGGCGAGCTGTATCACGGCACCGTTTCGAGACTGCTGAGCGTGCGTTTCAGTCGCGTGAGCGCTCCGGGTGTGATCTTGCTCCCCGTGGCGTCGAGGCGTTTGAGCTGCGTCAGTTTTTCGAGTGTCTTCAGGCCGTCGTCGGTGACGGTCGTCTGTTGCAGTCGTAGCTCGTGCAGGTTGGCGAAGTACTTCAAGCGGGGGGCGAGATGCCTCATCGAGGCATCGTTGCAGCGCGAACCTGTCAGGTCGAAGACGATCCCCTGTTCGTTCTCGAAGACCTTGCCGCCGAGCGATGTCGCCGTCGAGACGGCCACTCGACGTTGAATGCCGGGGTACGCGCGATCGCAGCCGATGATCGAGACCAGCGTGATGACGACCCACGCCGCACCGAGTCGCCGCTTCGCTGTGAGCGAGCCGTCCCAACGCACGATGAGCAGCAACAGGAATGTGGAGAGACCGATCAGGCTCGCCAGCCAGGTCGCATCCAACTGCGTGTGTCCGGCGACCAGCTTCATCCCGATCAATGCCATCATGATTCCCGACAGCAGTGTCAGATTGAGGATCGTCACCAATCCCAAGCCGCCTCGAAACAGCGGCGGTCTGCGGCGCGAGGCATCGGCCGAGCGCGTGAACGTCACCGCGAAGACGACCAGCACACCGACGATGAAGCCTTCATAAATGTGGGCACCCGTCTTGATGATCTTGGCGACACCATCAATCACGACACGCAAAAAGAGTGCGCCGAGTAACGTCCCCGGCACGGTGCCGATCCCTCCTTGCAGACTGCATCCACCCACGACCGCCGCCGCGATCGCGTTCAGTTCTGCACCTCGACCCAGCGTTTGCGGCACTGCGGCACTCTGATCACAGATCGCGAGGACTCCCGCCAGCGACGCGAGGACCGCACTGAGGCAATACGCCAACCACTTCAAGCGATCAGTCTGAATGCCGCTGAGTCGCGCTGCTTGCTCGTTTCCACCCAGTGCATACAGATGCCGTCCCGTGACAGTCTTCGCGAGTAACAGCCACACCGATGCCGCCAGCACGGCGAGTAGCACGGCCGGAATCCAGATCGACTTCGCGAGGTAGCGAAAGCCCTCGTCGTTGATGTTGATTTGCGAGCTGGCTCCGCCGATGACTGACAGCGTGACGTTCTCGATGATCGCCATGCTGAGACTGCGGAGACCGACGAGCGTCCCCAATGTGGCGACGAACGGCGGCAGGCCGATCACCGTGATGAGCCACGCATGAAGACTGCCGATCAACAGTCCCACAACCAGCGTTCCCGCAATCGCCAGCCCCATCGTGGTCACGTCGAGCGGTTGATTGCCGAGCATCGCTTCGGGCGAGAGCAGCAGCAGCAACGACGCGCAGACCGTCCCACTAAAAGCGATCACGGAACCGGTCGAAAGGTCGATGCCCCCCGAGATGATGACGATCGCCGCTCCCAGCGAGATCAGTCCCAATTGAGTCGTCTGTCGCGTGAGGTCGATGAGACTCGCCTGCGGATCGCGCCAGTAGTTGTGCTGCGCATCGAGCAGCGTCGTCAGCACGATCACGACGCCAATCGCCACAAGCAAACTGGCTTCATGCCGCCGCCAGAACCGCGACCATGCTTCGCTCATCAATCACTCCCAAAGTTCTTGGACTCGGTCAACAGTCCATTCAAACGGGTCGGGGTCAGGTTTGTTCTTCGCCCTGAAAGGGCCTCGGAAACCAGCCCTGGGCAAGCGAACATCGTGAGCGCCGCCCTGGGAACACCGAACGAAAAACGTGGTGCCCTGAAGGGGAGCGGGGGTCGAGGCCATACGCCCGTGCGAAATCGCTCCGTCAAAAATTCCAGTGCCCCTTCAGGGCATGAACATCACTCGCCAATGAACCCAGGGCGGCGCTCGTTCCACTCGCTTGCCCTGGGCTGGTTTCCGAGGCCCCCTCGGGGCGAAGACAAATACATCGAAACCTCTCAACTCACACTTCGGGTGACTTTTTCCGAGCGGTGCTGCCACCTTCGCCACCCCTCACGACTGCTTCAGACCGTACTTGTCGAGCCATTCGCGGAAACTCTTCAGTGGCATGAATTCGACCTTTGGCCCGAACTGGTCGGCCTTCAGTGAGGACTCGCCATCGGGGACGATGACCTTCAACCCGGTGTCGAACAGGTCGCCGTTGGGCTGTCCAAGCTCGGGCAACATCTCGGACACGACTTCCTTCTGGTCCTTGGTCAACGCCAGCATCAGGCGCACGCCCTGATGCCCCATCGCGTACGGGTTCTGCACGACCATTGCGTCAACCTGACGTTCCTGCATGGCGATGATCGTGTTCGGTTCGGCGTCGAACACGACAATACTAAAGTCGTCGCGGCGCTTCAGTTCGCCGACAACCACGTCCACGATCGCGGGCGCGTTGTACGACCAGATGCCGACCAGCGTGTTGACCTTCGGATGATTGCGGATCGCGTTGCGAACGTTCTCGCGGGCGCGGTCGAGTTGCACGTCATCGGCCATCACGTCGGTCTTGGTGAACTTCTCACCGGCTCCTTCCGAGAAGCCGCCGATCCGTTCGATGGCGTTCTGAGCTTCGGTCAACCCGACGAACGCGACGAACTCACCGCCGTCGGGCCTCACGCCGGAAGCACACTGTCCAAGGACACGACCGCCGACCACGTTGTCGGTTCCGACGAACGCGGTGCGTGCATCACGGAACTTTTCGCGATCGACATCCGAGTCGATCGTCAGAATCTTGACGCCCTTCTTTTGAAGCGTCCGCAGTTCATCCGCGATGGCGGCGTTGTCAGCCTTCGTCACCGAGATGCCGATGGCGGCGACATCTCCCTGACTGCCGTACTGCTTCAACTTGTCAATCTGTCCGGCAGGCGTGCCGTCGTTCGTTTCCATGACGGCGGTGAACCCGGCTTCAGCCAGTTTGAACTCCTTCTCGGCGTCTTGCAGTCCGGCGCGACAAGCATCCCAAAACGGTGAGTTCCCGTTGGTCAGGAGGATGATCCGCTTCTTGCCTCCAGCAGAACTCGGGGCCTGCGCCGCCGCTTGTGTCGGCGAACCGCTGTGTCCCATTGCAGGACCACCGGCCGGACCCGCCTTGGGGACCGAGGCATCACAGCCAACAAAGCAACTCGCCATCAAGGCGACACACCAACCGAACGACCATGGACGCAAACGAAGCAACATGCTGAAACCTCAACGGAGTGACGAGAGAAGTGAGACTGACCGGGGCAGCACGATACAAGCCGCGCGGGCGACCATCAATGACGCTGAGTCCGGCTGAAGGAGTACTCAGGAGCTATACCTCACGCGGCCGAAATTGACGCACGATCGCGATACTGTAGTCCCGTCGCTCCGCCGACGGGACATCTTGTCGGCACAGTGACAGGACGACAGTAGTTGCCGTGATTGTCCGCGCGGCTCGTCGCGTCAGTTTCCACCGCGTGAGGGATAACAAAAACCGGAACCTTCACAACCTCGGAAACGAACGTGCCCACGGAGAACGTGGGCACGAGTGGCATGAGGCCAGCGGTCGGGAGATGACTCACTTCTTGACAGGCTGCTCCACGGCGGCGGGCTTGACCGCCTTCGGCTCACAGTAGTGCAGCGCGATCAGCACGTAGGCGGTCGCGAGGTCCGGGTTGCCCTCGTACCAGCGGTCGTTCTTGTTGAGCCACGCGCCGTTCTCCTGTTGTTGCGAGAAGAGGTGTTCGGCCAGTTCCTTCCGCCAGTCGTGAGCCTTCCCGTCGGCGTCCTTCACGAGGTCAAGTTCCATCGTCGTTAAAGCCTTCGCGAACATCTGGTGGTAGTAGAAGACTCCTTGCTGACCGAGGCCGGGGTTTTCAGTCACGGAGTAGAACTTCGTGATCCAGTCGATCGCCGCTTTCACACGCTGATCTTCGGGAGTCAGCCCGGCGTAGATCATGCTCTTCAAACCCGCGTAGGTCATGCTGCCGTAAGACCGCAGACCGCCGTTCGCGGTGTTGCCCGCCTGAGAATTCCCACCCGCTGCCGGCGTGTAATAGAAGCCGCCGTCATTGACCTTCGAGGCGTGCGGCGTCGTGTTGTGTTCGGTCTCCAGATTCTGGCATCGCGATAAAAAGACCAGCGCCTTCTGCACGGCCGGATCGTTTTGCTTGGCTCCCGCCGCTTTCAGGGCGTCGAGAAAGAAGACCGTGTTCGACAGGTCGGGACGGTCACCCGTGCGACCATAGCCAGCGCCACCGTACTTGGGATCCGACTTGTCAGTGGTCTCGCTGTCGTCCCATTGCAGCTTGCGGAGAAAGGCGTCGGCCTTTTTGATCGTCTCGGTGTACTTGCCGTCTTTGTTTGCGGCGTTGAACGCGAGCAGACAGATCGCCGTCTCGTAGTTGCTGTGATGGCTCTTCGGGAAGTAGATGCCGCCGTCCGGCTGAACGAAGGTCGCGAGATGCTTGAGCGCCTTCTCCACGACCGGGTCTGTCACCGCGACGCCGCTCTCCAGCAGTGCATACGTGATGAGTCCCGAGATGCCGGGAGCCTCGGGCGAAGTCCAATGGCCACCTTCCGCCTGACTCGTCTTGAGGAAGTTGATCGCCTGCTGCCGCGACTTCGCCAAGTCTTCCGCCTTCGGCCCGACGGTCTGAGCCAGCACACTGGTCCCGGACCACAAGACCGCTGCCGCAAGCACCCACGAACCGAACTGCGAAGAACTCAACCACGAAGCTGTGCGAGACATGTTGCACCCTAAACTAAACACGAAACTGGAGTCTGAAAATTGGCAGGCCCGCTGACCGAGAGACACCATACGTGGCATCGACTCGATTGGGAATCGAATACCGAGATCAGCTCAGGGAGATCGGCGGTTCAGAACAGCTTGGCCAAGTAACTGCACGAGGCCGATGCCGCTCAGCGCGAAGAACGCGGGATCGACCAGATAATCCCAAGCGTTGTCCGATTCGAGACACCCGATCTGCCAGGCGACTCCCGCCGCGAGCAGCACCAATCCGAAGGTGTTCTCGCGCCAGAGCAGCCAGGCTGCGAGTAACCCCGCAGCACAAGCCACTCCCGGCCACTGCCAGCCCAACACATACGGGTCGAACGGGCCAAGCCCCAGCGCCAGCGGATACAACAAGAGGCCAGCTACACAGCCGAAGACATGGCTCGTGCGACAAACGCGGTCGTCGAGCAACGGCCGCTGCAAAAACGGCGTGACAATCACGTTCAGCAAGAGCGCCGCGAACGGGATGCTGAAGTTCGCGTTGTAGCCGTGCAGCCATCGTCCCAGCGGCAGGCCTTGGACGGGCACCACCACAGCGACACCAACCAAGAGTGGCAACCAACGCGGCCCAATCCCTCGCAACAGAACCTGCAGACCGCGCGTGATCGCTCCGAAGATCAACGCCCAAACGAAGAGGGGATAGCACCAGTCGATCACGGTTGCGGCTCCTCGCGCCGAGTCTGCGGTTCGCTCGGAGGTCGTTGGAGTTGTTGCTCCACCCAAGCTTCGTTGAAAGCGATATGGCGAATCTTCTTCATCTTCCATGCATAGGCCAGATGAATCAGACCGTCTGTCGCTTGGATTAGGTACGGGTACGCGAACAACCCGGAGGGGTCTTCGTCCAACACGGCTATCCGTTGCCAGTCCCGGATGCCGTCAGGTGAGACCGCCAGTGTGAGGTTCTTGCGTGAATCGGGAGCGTCGTTGAAGGCCATCAAAACCGCCCCCGAGGACAGACGCAGCGCGGCGACGCTGGAGTTGGGATTCGGCAGGTCGAGATGCTGAGGCGGACTCCAAGTGTGGCCCCCGTTTTCGGTTTCTTGATAGTCGATGCGGCGCGCGCGGGTGATGTTCCGGAGATACGCGACGGCGCGCTGTGGCCCGAGTGGCACGATGGCCGGTTGGATGAAGTCGCGCCCGCCGGTCAGTCGCGTCTTGGTTACCGACAGACGATCACCAGTCGGTCGCAGCCAGAGCAATTCCGGAAATTGTCCGAGGCATTCGTGGTAAATCGGCAGGCCGATCTCACCCGACTCCAATGTCACCGGAGCCGCTCGCACCAGTTCGCTGACGTTGAGGAACGGGCTGAGCGACAGTCGCTGACTCGGCTGCCACGTCGTACCGCCATCGAGCGAGCAGCGCGCGTTGAGTGAACTTCCCGACCACCCTCCCAGCGCGATCGTCACGTAGACCAACCACAGCCGTCGGTCGTTGTCAGCAAACACGACCGCATTGCCGACCTTACGGAGATACCGATCGAGGTCCTCAATCGCGAGCAGGCGATCCATCACCACGCGTGGCGAACTCCAGACGCGATCGTCGATCCGCCTGACTCCCTTCTCTCGAGGGGAGGGAGCAAGAGGCTCCGACGAAAGGAAGTCGGACATCCAAACGGCGACATCCGCCGCCCCTTCGCGCGAACCGGCGTACCACGCGCAGACGATCTTGCCCTCCAAGGTCTCGCACAAGGACGGGCAGTGCGCGTAAGCCAACGGCGGGGCATGTTCGATGAAGTGACTGAAGAATCGAGGAGCTTCGTCTCGCCGAGACCGTCCGCTGGCCGGAATCACAAACGAAGCCTTCGGAAACGCCTCCCGATCACCGCGCGGCCAGCACCACAGCGCGGCGGCAGCAGCCATCAGCAGAGAACGTCGCGTCAAGGAAGTCATCACAGTTCCGCAGAGGTAGTCGCAATGAGGGCACGATCACGAGAGGGCGACCGCCGATCAGTCGGGCGTGTGTAGCGGCAGACGGAAAGTGCGACAAGACCGAAGAGTCGCAGACCTGTCGCGTGGAGTCCGCGCGCTTTGATTGCCGGCCCACCGTTGTGTTTCGCGCGCTGGGGCAGGTCCGAGTTGCGCGAGGGTGCCGTCGTCAATGAGTGGTCAATTCCCGGTCCCCTCGCCCCCGTCTTCGGGGGGAGTGGGCTAGCAGCCCGTTGAAAAAGGCGGATCGGGAGGGCGAAGCGGCTTTGCCCAACGGAACCCATTTGCCCAATGGGTGGGAATCTTGCCCAATGGGAGCCGG
>JAYTXB010000640.1:0-1304 GCA_043743205.1 Schlesneria sp. | reverse complement strand
GTCGAGTGAACGCCCGCCGCAAGGAAGCCGGTCGCCATCATCGCCAGCCGGTCATTGGGAGCGAACTCGTCCCCGGCGATCTGCCAGCGGACGAACTGGTCATAAGCCATTCCTTGATTGAGAGCCTGCACCACGAAGTCGCGATAGTGGAACGCGGATGTTCGGTCGTAGTCGTGTTCAAACCCGTGGCTTTCTGCGAACCGCACCAAGTCGAGCCAGCGACGGCCCCAACGTTCGCCGTAATGTGGACTAGCCAGCAATCGTTCGATCAGCCGTTCATACGCATCGGGCCGCTCGTCACGCACGAACTCGTCCACATCAGAGGAGGATGGAGGAAGACCGATCAGGTCGAACGTCACGCGACGAATCAGTTCGGCTCGTCCGACAGCGCTGTTGGGAGCGAGCTTTGTCTCGTTGAGCTTCGCCAACACAAACCGATCGACTGAGGAAGCGACCCAACCGCGAGCATCTTCCACTGCGGGCGGTTGAGTCGTTTTCAGGAGTGGTTGAAACGACCAGAATTTCTTGCGCTCCGGGGCCAACTTCCGCTGAGTCCACTCCAGCACATCGACCGGCTTGGCCTGAACCAGTGGCTCGTCGAACGGGGCACCAAGATCGATCCACTTCGTAATCGCCGCGATCTCTTTCACGCTGAGCTTCTCATCGTCCTTCGGCATGCGCGGCTCTTGCTGATGCGAGATCAACCGGACGAGCAAACTCCTGTCACCCCGGCCGACCACTGCCGCCGGACCACGCTCGCCTCCTTTGAGCAGTCCCTCCTGAGTTGCCAGGTCCAACTTCCCTTCGGTCGCATCGCCGCCGTGGCAATCGACACACTTCGCCTTCAAAATCGCCCGCACGTCCGCCTTGAAAACCTCCAGCCCCTGCATCCGCTTCGCCGCATGATCGGGATCAACGGCTGCGGCCGATCCAGCTTGCTCGGCAGCGAAAATCGGTGAGGAACAACACAGAGCCAACACGACGAGAATCAGCACTCGCGCCAGGGATCGCAGCATGGGAACTCGCAAGCAACGGGAGGGAGAATTGGCGGGAAAGTCATCGGCCGGATTCTATTCGACCCTCGCGCCAGACGGCTACCGGACATGCTCTCTCGCCTAGCAGGGAGCTGTCGGAGATTCGCATGAGATAGGCTTCCTGCCTGTCATTGGGGATTAAACCTCACGCGGGTCCAACTGAGACATTTGGCTCGTCTATACCTCGCGCGGCGACGAGTGATGTGTTTTAGGCGAGCCGCATGCCGTCAGGCTGCGGGTTTCCTGCGGCGATCAAGAACCCGCAGCCTG
>JAYTXB010000639.1:0-1167 GCA_043743205.1 Schlesneria sp. | reverse complement strand
GACTACCGGGACGAGATTCCCGAGGTGCTTCGGGAGTGGTCCCGCGTTCTCGCCCCGGGCGGAATGTTGAATGTCAGCGTTCCCGACCTGAACACCCTGGCTGAATTGTTCTTGTTGCGCGAGTCTCTGACCATCGATGATCGCTGGCACATCATGCGCATGATGTTCGGAGGCCATGTCGACCAGTACGACTATCATCAGGTTGGACTGAACGAAGAGTTCCTCAGCCTGTACCTGATGCGGGCCGGATTCACCCAGATTCGAAGAGTCGAAAATTTCGGATTCTTCGACGATACCAGCATGCTGAAGTTTGCCGGTGTCCCGATCAGTTGCAATCTCGAGGCCATCAAGCCGAGATAGCGGGCGCGACGCGATGCGTAGGCCCTGCGGGTCCTGGTCCCGAAGGGCGTTTCGGATCGCCGGGGTGAGTGCGCCGCGGCGGTCGACGCCAAGCGAGGTTGGCGGGTAACGGTTCTGATATGCCGGAAGCTTGCATGGCTACCAACTCAGGAACTGGCCAACCACTGCGCATGCATGTCGAGGTACGCCGCTTCCACCTGTCGAGTGAGACGTACAACATTCCCCAGCGGCGAACTCGCGAGCTTTTCGCGCAGAGTCCGGCGCAGCATGGCGATCCGTTCCGGATCGTGCGCAAGCGCCACGGCGATGGCGACATATTCGTCGGGCGAGTACCCGACAAGTTCATCGCAGCCGATCGCAGTCAACAGTGACACGCCTACCCGGGCTGCGTGTCGGTCTCCGGCCAGCGTCACTACCGGAACCCCCATCCAGAGCGCCTCGCACGTAGTGGTGGTACCGTGGTACGGGAACGTATCGAGCGCGATATCGATGTTTGAGTAGGCTAGCAGGTGATCGCGGTGCGAATCGGTTGGCCCCAGCAGGTCGAGTCGCGAAATGTCGACACCAAGAGCCTCGAATCTCGTCAGCGTGTGTTGTTGGAGCGTGTCGTCGCGCAATGCGAGCGTCTTGATCGCGAGACGTGCATCTGGCACTGCTGCCAGTATCGCGGCCCAGAGCCCGATGGCGAGGTCGGTGATCTTCACGAAGTTGTTGAAGCTGCCGAAAGTCACATGACCTTTTGTCTCTCCGGGTGACTCCATGCTCACCGGTGGCCAATCGATGTCTGGTTTGAACGCGAGAAACACC
>JAYTXB010000638.1:0-4706 GCA_043743205.1 Schlesneria sp. | reverse complement strand
GTCTGGCGGCTTTCGGGTTGGAAGGGTTGGCCGTTGATGAGGATGCCTTTGATTTGCGTCGTCAGTTGCAGCGGTGAGCCATCGGTGATGATGAGGTTGGCTTGCTTGCCGACCGTCACCGAACCGATGCGGTCTGACTGGCCGAGGATCTCGGCCGATGCCAGCGTCACGCCGCGCAAGGCCACATCGGCGGGTAATCCATACGCGACCGCTTGAGCCGCCTCGAACGGGACGTTGCGGCTGTTCGAGGGGCTGTCCGAGCGGAAGCAGAGTTTCACTCCGGCCTCGTGCAGCCGACCGGCGTTGGCGTAAGGGGCATCGAACGGATCGTATTCTTCGACCGGCTTCCGCATCACGGGACCGATGATGACCGCGACACCGGCCGCTTTGATTTGCTCGGCCACCTTCCAGCCGTCAGTCACTCCGCAGAGCACGATCTTCAGCTTCTCTTGCTCCGCAAACTTCAACGCTTCGACGATCTCCTGCTTCGTGTCGGCTTCGATGAAGACCGTCTTCTCGCCACGGATGTAAGGGAGCAACGCCTCGTAGCGCGGGTCGGTGATTTGGTTGATGACCGAAGGTTGAGGGTTGATGGCATCTGGCTTTGTCCCCTCGCCCCCCGCCTTGGGGGGGAGAGGGCTAGGGTGAGGGGGGCTGGCTGAAGTGGTTGCGTCCGAATTTGGAGAAGTCGAAGGAGGAAGGTCTTTCGTGTTTGGGAATGCGTTCTCGCCGTTCGGCCCCCTCACCCTAGCCCTCTCCCCCGAGGACGGGGGCGAGGGGACGACGACCTGCGGCGCAGGTCTCCCTTTCTCATACAGCCGCGCCTCCTTCAGCCAGCGCTTCAACTCCTCGATTGGCTGCTTCCGTTCCTTGCCGCCGGGCCAGTTGAGGTGCAGTCCCGCTTCCATCGACTGCACCATCTCGGGCATTGTCCAACCGGCAAGCTGCACGATGGAAGCCTGTCCCGTGATGACGCCACTGGCGCTGGAGCGGCCCCCGCCGGTCATGTTGGCTCCACCGGAAGGGAGCGCGAGGATCGAGGTGATTCCTCCCGCGCGGGCGACCGGAATCAGTTCCGAGTCAGGATTGATGGCGATGCCCGCGCGGAGATCGGGTTGAAACTGACCGATCTCGGACAGGTCGCTCGTTTCGCGGACCTTGGCGATCTCGATCAGACCGACTGCCGTGCCGGCGTCGATCAGGCCGGGATAGACATGCAGGCCGGTGGCTGTGAGGACCGCATAGCCTTCCGGAACAGCGAGCGTTGCCGGACCAACGGCCGCGATCTTGCCACCGTCGATCAACACGACGCCGTTGGGAATGTCGTCGGCATCGACCGGATGAATCGTCGCGCCGACGATGGCGTAGCGGTGTGCGACTCTTGTCCCCTCGCCCCCCGCCTTAGGGGGGAGAGGGCTAGGGTGAGGGGGGCTGGATGAAGGTGTTGCGCCCGAACTCGGAGACAGCGCGGAAGGAATGTCGTTCGTGTCAGGGGAAGTGTCCTTGCCATTCGGCCCCCTCACCCTAGCCCTCTCCCCCGAAGACGGGGGCGAGGGGATGACGGCGTGCTGCGCACGCTCCTGCAAAACGCCTGCTGGAGGAAAAGCCGCCGCGAGGTCGATCTTGGCAACTCGCTCCTCAGGCTTGAGCAGATTGAGTTCGAGTGGCTTTGCAGAACGTGCGACTCCTGCGTCACTCATCGCGGTCGGTTGCCTGTCGCGTGTGAAGTAGACCTCGCCCGCGATCAGTGTTTGCTCGCAGCGCGAGAAGGCGTTGAACGGATGGCCGCTGAAAATGGCGAGGTCCGCCTGCTTGCCGACCTCGATCGAACCGAGGCGGTCGGAGAGACCAAGTTCCTTCGCGGGGTTGAGCGTGATCGTTTGCAGGGCCGCGTCGGGAGGCATGTTGCCGTAGCGAATTGTTTTCGCCGCTTCGAGGTACAGGTGGCGAATTAGCTCCCAGTCGTCGCTCTTGATGACCGCGTTGGCTCCCGCTTCGTGCAGCAACGCGGCATTGTGCGGGATCGCATCGAAGGCTTCGACCTTGTAGGCCCACCAGTCGGCAAACGTGCTGCAACTGACTCCATGCTTCACGATCTCGGGAGCGACCTTGTAGCCCTCCAGCACGTGCTGCAACGACCAGACACGAATGCCGTGACTCTCGGCCACGCGGAGCAGCATCAGGATTTCGTCGGCGCGATAGCAGTGCGCGTGAATGAATTTCTGATGGTTGATGATGTCGGCCAGGGCTTCGAGCCGCAGGTCGCGACGTGGCGGAAGGAGTTTGTCGGCGTCGGCTCCCGCCTGTTGCTTGGCCTTGTCGTACTCCATCCACGCGCGGCGATAGTCCAACGCTTCGAGGAACGCGCGGTTGAGAGTCGCTTCCACACCGAGGCGCGTGTTGGGGAAGCGGCCCTGGCGAAACTTCACGTTCTCACCGAGAGCGAACTTCACGCCCGAGTGTGCTCCGGGGAAGAGATGTTCCGCCGCGCTGGTGCCGTGCTTGAGCTGCACGACCGCATCCTGACCACCGATGCAGTTGGCCGAGCCGTGCAGCAACCGAGCCGTCGTCGTGCCACCGGCCAGTGCGCGGTATTCGCTCGCATCGGCCGAGTTGACGACATCGCGAACACGGACTTCACAGACGATGGACGAGGTTGCCTCGTTCACGCCCCCCAAGCCGTTCGAGATCATGATGTGGCTGTGCGTGTCGATGATCCCCGGCATAACGAATCGGCCAGTGGCGTCGATCACCAACATGCCCGGCTCGGGCATCAGATCGGGACCGATCGCGGTGATCGTGCCGTGCTTCACGAGAATCGAGTGGTCCGGCAGCGTCTTGCCTGTGGCAGTCAGTACCGTCCCGCCCTTCACGAGGATGTTGCCTCCCGTTTGGATGGGTCGCGCGCGGCGGTCATCGGGAAATTCGAGCGGCTGCTCCAAGGTAGCCGTCTCGCTCCGCGAGACGTGGCGCGTCGGAGCATTCGCGGGTTGAGTCGCATCCGCTGCTGGATTGGCAGGTGCCTTCGATGCGTTCGAGACATTCGGCGCTTCCTGTCGCGGAGCGACAGGGCTACCTTGCGGCGAAGCGCCGACTTGGGGCTTCGCGTCCTCCACTCCTTCAATCGTGGTGAGCTGGATCGCGGAAGTGGTTTGTGGTTTGGACTCGACTCGCTTCGCGGACCATTTTGTGGTCGCACCGAACGGCGACTTGAGGTTGCCTTGCAGTTCGTTTGGCTTCGCACCGCCGGTCTTGTCGTTGGGAGAAACTTCGTTTGGCGGAAACCAGCCAACCGCGTCGAACTTGAGTTGGATCGCGTTGTCACCGGCTCCGATGGAGACGACGAACTCGATGCCGTCCTTGGTCGTTTTGCCGGACGAGAGGCGTCCGTTTCCCTGATCGCTGCGAAAATGGCCGGAGAGCGTGCGGTCGTTCTGAGTCAGTTCCAACTCGCCATGCAGCTTGCCGTCTGCCGAGTCGATTTCGACGGCCCACGTTCCCGCGACTTGTAGTGGCTGCGGTTCGCCGGGCTTGGTCGGTTCGATGGGCTTCGCGTCCTTGTTGTACTCGTGCCGCTGACCGTTGATGACGACCTGCCGCACTTTGGCTTGTTCGTTGTCGAACGGAGCGGTCAGCGCGATGAAGTAGGCGGGCTTACCGACCTCGATTGTGCCGAGTTCTCGTTCCAACCCGAGAATCGCGGCGGGTTGTGTCGTCAGCGCTGCCAATGCCGCATCGCGGTTGAGTCCATTGGCGATGGCCTGCCGTACTCCCTTGAGTACGTCTGCTTGCGACTTCGCCTCGCGCGACGAGATCGCGAACCTCACGCCCGCCTTGTGCAACTCGGCCAGCCCGGCGACACGCTCTTTCCAAACCTGCCGCTTGTGATCACGGACACGCTGAGGCTCGGGCAGGTCGGGCAGCGGATCGTTCTCGTTCGGCTTGGGAGCTTCGAGCTTCGGCTCATCGTCGAAGTCCACCTGCACGATCACGTCGGTCTCAGTCTTCTTGAGCCGCTCGGCCACGCGATGTGCTTCGCGCCCGCCCCAGATCATGGCGCGAAGTTGATGCTCGGCGGCGAAGTTCAATGCACGATCATGATCGTCGCGCGAGTGAGCGACGAAGACCGTCCTCGCTCCGACGGTCCTCATCGCGTTGAAGGCATCCAACGCGGGATCGACTGGTGGTCGCTCGACGTTGTTCGGCCCCGCCGCTCCATTCGCGAACAGCTTCTGCCACTTCGCGTGACGCTCTGCATCGAGGAACGCTTGCCGCAGATGGGCGTGAACTCCCATCAACGTAGCTGGGTATTCCTGCCCGCCTCGTTCCGACAATTGCATCGTCGCGAAAGTGGATGACGACACCAACGCCTCACGCACCGGCAGCGACGAGAGGTTGACGACCGCTCCCATTCCGCTCGCGATCCGCCCCGAAGGCAACACGTGAACGGCGACAAACCCCGCCTGACGATACTTGTCGAGATCACCCGGTTGCGGCTTGAGATGTTCGCCCGCAGCGAATTCGGGAGTCAGACCATTCCGATCATCGGATCTCATCCCAGCCAACGCGTACTTGGAGATATCAACACCACGCCCTTCCAGCGGCAGCGGTTTCACATCGTCGAAGAGAGCGGAAGCTCCCGCGTCGATGAAGCCGGGATAGAGATACAGCCCATCAGCCTCGATCACTTCCGCGTCGGCCGGGAT
>JAYTXB010000637.1:0-1729 GCA_043743205.1 Schlesneria sp. | reverse complement strand
GCCGCTTCACATCAGTGACAGAACTCAACGATCAACTCACCCACTTCATCGGCTACTACAACCAAACGATGGCCCATCCCTTCCACTGGACCCACACCGACGAGGGGCTTGTCGGAGTAATGAGCGGACAGACGACACCCAAACAAAAAATGGCCGGGAGCCGGAACTGGGGATTGGGGGATGTTTCGCGAGTCGGTTGATTCCGGTGGCGTTGGAGTGATCAGGGCATTCATGGTTGTCAGGAAGTGCATTCCAGCATGTCGAGGGCGCTACGCCCCCACGATGTCCAATTGTTGTTCGGTTTCGCTGTCGGCCAGAGCCTCACGCACGAAGGTCCGCCAATGAGCCAAGACTCGCAGCAGTTTTTTCATGTTCAGGCTCCGGCAAGACCAACGCCATTCGTGATCCACTTTCTCCAAGCCGTCGGTGACGGAATTGTCTCAGGCCCAGCACTCCTTTGAGGTATGCGAATGGCGTCTCGGCGATCCCCGCGCGGCGGTGCGTTGGCGGACCTCTTCGTGTGCGTCGCGGCGCAGCGAGCGGACGCGAGCTTCGGTACGTTCTTCCAGCGGAGTGCTCTTCGCGTGAGACAAGCACCGCGCGACCAGCGGGCAGCCTTCGCACGAGGCGCTGACGTAACGATTCAAGACGACTCTGCCACTACCACCGCTCCGCGTCTCACGACTCTCGTACAACAAGACGTGGCCTTGCGGGCAGACGTATTCATCACGCGCGACGACGTACACGAAGTTCGACTTGTCGAGTTGGCCTTGAGGATTCCACGGCAGCTTCGACCACTGCTTTTCTGCGAATGGTGCCGTCAGATCGTCGCGACGCACGGGGCTGTCGGTGGCGGGCTCAGTCGACTTCACGGGGACGAAGCCGGTGATCTCGCGTTGTTCCAAACCAGCCATGATCGGGCCGGTCGCCATGCCGCCGTCGGCCACGAAGTTTTCCGGAGACTCACCGCACATCGCGGTCGCGCGATCGACCGCCGGCAATGCTTCCAGCATGCTCGTTGACTGCGTTCACCACCGCCGCGTCGAGGAACACGCTGTTGTCGCGCAGGCGGCAGACGTAGCTCGACCGTTTGGCGACGATGGCGTTGAACAGCGTGAATTTCGCGTAGCTGCGGTCTTGGATGTAGAGTCGGTCGGACTCGATCGTCCGTTCGAGGACCGCGCGTTCATCGTGTTCGCCGCCGCCGTTCGGCGTGACATCGATCCGCAGCGGCACGTGCCGCTCGACCTCGAAGTGCGTGTGCAACCGCCACTTCACCATCCCCGCGCCCGACTGCCGCTGCATCACCGACGCGGCCATGATCCGTGGCATGGCCGCAATCAACGTGGCATCGACCAGCGTGATCGTCTGCTTCACGTCCTTCAGTCGAGCGTCCTGCACCAGCGGCTGAAGCTGCCCGCCGAGTTCCTGAATGATCTCGACCAATCGCTCGGGATCGAAGAGCGTCGCGGCCTCCGACAATGACCCCAACGCCGCCCGGCCACACCCCAGCCGCGTCTGCACGTTCGACAGTTCGCTCGCCTGCTGCACGGCCCGCAACGACGAGCAAATCGGGTTGAACAAATACAACAACACCAGCGCCGCATACTGGTCGAAATGCAGTTCCCGGTTGCCCGCCTTGTCGCGATCACACCCGTCGTCACGCAATCGCTTCAGCAGCGGCAGCAACTGGTCGAAATACTTGAGCCCGACAATGTCTGCCTCGCTC
>JAYTXB010000636.1:0-1007 GCA_043743205.1 Schlesneria sp. | reverse complement strand
GATAGTCACACCCAGCATCGACTTGGCGGCGTACTCCAAGAAACTGCGGCGCGAAGCAAAATCGAGAGACTTCAGATCGGTCAACATGACGTGAACCTTATGAGTGAAGGAAACCAGCAGCGATCGAACCGACCGAATTGGGAGATCATTGTACGAACAGAAACTCGCGCGTGTTGACCAGCGCCCAAATGACGTTGCCATAGCCCGCGTCGCCATGAGTCTTGATCTCGGCCAGTGCGGCTTGTCGTTCCTCAGGAGCCGCCTTGCGAGCGAGGACGCTTTGGAAGATGACATCAATGCGCGCCTCGGGAGCCTTCTCGGACGTGACGTTCTTGTACATCTGCGAACCCGGTTCGAGCAGCATGTGCGTGATCGGGCCGTTGAACATTTGCAGCACCTGGGGCACGGAGCCGTCTTCGGACGAGACCTCGATCGCCTCCCGATCCGACTGTCCAAACTGACGCAGGAAGTGACCGGGCGGTTGTGGCGATGGCAACTCGGAGGCTCGGACCAAGAGCTGTCCCTTGTACTCGTAGTCCTTCTTGCGGGCCTCGCGAGACTTCTTCAAATCGCCGCCGCGCAGCTCTTGGTCACGCTTGTAAATCTCCTCGGCCGTCGCCTTCTTGAGGTCGAGGTCCAGCATCTTCGCTTCCACGCGAGCCGGTTCCATCTGGTACTCATCCGGCTTCAGCACCGCCAAAGTGATGAAGCTGTCCCACACTTGTTCGGCCGTCATCCGTCGCAGGACCGGCCCTGGAAAGTGATAAGGTTCCGCGAGCGAGACTTCGGCGTGAGTCGCCTCGCGCTGATAAGCCTTCGTGTTGCAGACGATCCGCAGATACTCCTTCACGTCGAACTTCAACCGAACCATTTCGGCGGTGAGGTGATCGAGAAGTTCCGGATTTTCAGGCTGACTGTCGTCCTTGATATCGTCGATCGGCTCGATCAACCCCACGCCGAACGACTTCTTCCAAAGTCGGTTGGCGATCGTCTTGGCAAAGCGCGGG
>JAYTXB010000635.1:0-1406 GCA_043743205.1 Schlesneria sp. | reverse complement strand
CCCGTTGAAAAACGTAGGATGGGCATCTTGCCCGTCCGATTTCCCGCAGAAAAACGACGGCCTAGAAGGCCATCCTACAGTTTTTCAACGGGCTGCTAGACCATCAGATTGATACCGCCAGTGATTGATGCGCCGGTCTTTAGGAAGACTGGCGGCTGACACGCCGATTTGCAATGCGCTTCGACTGGCGTCGAAAGGCTGGTCTCGCCGACAGCCTCGTGCGGTGCCTGCCGACTCACAACTGCGGCAGCGGTCGCGATAGTCGCCACATCGCGAGGAAGTACAGGACCAGCGTGCTGAAGACGCCGTGTAGTACGACCAGCGTGCGCGTCGTGAGGGCAGGTTCCACGAAGCCCAACCATTCCAGTGCGGCATACCACCGGAACAGGCTGATCCCAAACACGACCGGAATCGCGACCAGCCAGACGTAGTGATACAGCAGCGGCACTTCGGACGTTCGCAAGGGGACAAGCCACTGCCGTGTGGTGAGATGAGCACCGCCGGTCGCGGCCTTCAAGAATGCGAACCAACCGACGGGGCCAGACTCCGAGATCGTGTCGGCGATGGTCTGTCGATGTCGCAGGAACCCGAGCCACAATCCGCAAAACAGCGTGATGTACAGGGACTGTGTGATCAGCGCGTGCGCGTACACGAATGCCAGCGAGTGTTGAGAGTCGATCAGGACTCGGACATACGGGTTACCTTCCAATGCCAGATCGGGACTGCACGCCACTGTGACGGAGATATCGCAGATCGCGCCGCCTACGATGAACGCGGCCCCGCACCACGTCACCACTTTGGGTAGCCGAGTCTTTCCCTGGCTTACCAACCGGTCGAGCAGCACCAGCAGGATCAGTCCCAGCGCGGGGAGGGAATAGGCCGTGTACAAGTGCAACCGCCACCGATCGAGCTGCCAGTCTTCAAACAACACGCGGCGCCAGGAAATGCCGGTCAGGTTGTGGAGTCCGACCCAGAACTCGTGCCCCACCACGTTCGCGTTCGACAACGTTTGCAGCGTCAAATCGCAACCGATCCAGCACAACATCAGGTTCGACACGATCAGGAACCGACGGAGCGGAGCGTTCAAACTCCACAAGATGATGTCATCGCGAGGCTGAGTCATACGAGTGCTCCCGAATGTGAGTCGCTGACGAACAGGAATGATCGGTGAATTGGGCGAAGGGTACTCTGAGGACCGGCGGCATCAATCTGATGCTCGATGTGAGCCGGGTGCCGGGAGACCCCGGATTCTTTATCAAAACGTCCGGGGCCTCACGGCACCCGGCTCACCAAACCCCGACAGTTGTTGATGCGCCGGTCCTGACTCATTCTCCCGCGTGGTCCTTCGATAAGTTCTTACCGGCCCGGTAGCTCCGGCCGCGTTTCCATTTCGTAGCGCAGCCGGA
>JAYTXB010000634.1:0-8764 GCA_043743205.1 Schlesneria sp. | reverse complement strand
GTTCATTGGTGTGCAGACGCTGGAGAACGGACAGCAAGTGACCGGCGCGGGGATCGCCTCGTCGTCGCTGATGTACCTCGCGCTGCCGCTCATCATGGGAGTGGCGATGAGGTACACGAAGCTGTCGATCGGCTGGGCGACGTTGATCTTCCTGCCGCTCGTGGGCGTGGCGATTTGGGCGGGGCAGTACTTACCGATCGACATGACCGCGATGTTGAAGCTGGTCGTTCCCACCGCCGACGACAAACTGGCTCACAAGACGTGGGACGTGCTGCTGCTGGTCTATTGCTGCATCGCGTCGGTCGTGCCGATGTGGTTGCTGCTTCAGCCGCGAGGCCATCTGGGCGGATACTTCCTCTACATCGCTCTCGGTGCGGGCGCGTTGGGCCTCGTGTTCGGAGGTGCCGAGATCGAGTACCCCGCGTTCAATGGCTGGACCACTCCGAAGGGGGAGGCTCTATTCCCGGTTCTGTTCATTACGATCGCGTGCGGCGCGTGTTCGGGCTTCCATTCGCTGATCGCATCAGGGACGACCTCGAAGCAGTTGCGGTACGAGACCGACGCCAAGCTGATTGGCTACGGCGCGATGCTGCTCGAAGCGATGGTCGCCATCGTGTCGCTCAGTTGCGTGATGATCCTTGCCAAGGATGCGACGCTGCTGAAGAACCCGCAGCCGAATCTGGTCTATGCGCAGGGGATCGGATCACTGCTAGAGAAGTTCGCGTCAACCGTGCGAAGCTGCGGCTGGACCAGCTTCAGTCTCTCGGCTCAGTTGACGGTCTCGTTCGCGCTGATGGCGTTCACGACGTTCGTCTACGACACGCTCGATGTCTGCACGCGACTCGGTCGCTACATCATTCAGGAGTTGACCGGTTGGCATGACGCGAAGGGTCGCTGGTTGGGAACGCTCCTGACCGCTGGCGTGCCGATGATCTTCGTGACGCAATCGTTGGTCGGTGCCGATGGCAAGCCGGTTCCACTGTGGCGCGTCTTTTGGGCACTGTTCGGAGCGAGCAACCAATTGCTCGCCGCGCTGACGCTGCTCGGTGTGACGGTCTGGTTGTGGCGAACTCGGCGTCAGGTCTGGGTGTTGTTCGTTACGGGCATCCCGACGGTCTTCATGTACACGATGAGTACGTGGGCCTTGGTCCGCATGATCTTCAGCACGCTGAATGAGATTCAAACCACGCAGAACCCACAGCAGATCAAGTACGTGCTGCTCGGCATCTCCACGCTGCTCGTGCTGCTGGCGCTGGCGATGCTGGTTGAAGCGATCCTCGCACTGGCGAAGTTCGACGACGGTCGGTCGCGCCCGAACGCGCCCGCGACGGCACTGGCGGCGGGATGAACCGGCGCAGCCGCGATTGTTTTTTGGCGGACTAGTTCCGAACACGATCAACGCCAGGTGACTTTCTCACAACGAATTCATCAGGCGAGACCACGATTCCAAGGAGAGGCAACATGAGTACCGCTCACGCGACATACCATGACGGGCAACTCGTGCTGGACGAGCCGGTCGATTGGCCCAGCGGAACTCGCACGGTCGTCGTTCCGGAAAGCGAGTACTCGAATTCCGCGTCGAAGCGAGCAGACTCCGCTGAACCGGAGTTCATCCTGCGCGATGAAGACTGGCCGAAGACACCCGAAGAGATTGCGGAATGGCTGGAGTGGTTCGATTCGCGCGAACCGGTGTTCACGGATGAAGAGTACGAACAATTCAACGCGGAGCTGAAGCGGTCGAAGGCAGAACAAGTCGAATTGGTTCGGCGAGCATGGGCGCGGGAAGCAGGGGCTGAATCATGAAACGCTGGTTGCTCGATTCCGGAATCGCCACCGAACTGTTCAACGCTAGGGAACCCGTGAGTTCGCGTGTGCTAGAGGCTTTCAACAGAGGCGAGGTTATCGGCATCGGAACTCCCGTTCTCGGCGAGTTGATCGCGGGAATCGAGAACAGTGATACCCGCGAACGAAATCTCCGGCTGATGCGACGCGGACTTGCGCGAGTCCGAATCTGGGCCTTCGACAAGGCCGCTGCCGAGGAATATGGAACGCTCTGGGCCTTGCTTCGACGACTCGGCCGCCCGATGCAACAGGCCGACGTTCAGATCGCGGCCATCGCCTGTTCGTTGGGCAACTGTGCAATCGTGACCAAGGACAGCGATCTCCGGCGAGTTCCGAATTTGGAGGTCGTCGATTGGTCGGTTGAGTAAACCCAGATTGGATGGGATCGCCGGTTGTCTCAAACGTGGTGTTCGCTCGATAAGGCGAGCGGCAGGAATTGTCAGACCGCGATGTAGGATGGGCACTCTTGCCCGTCGGGGTTTCGCTCTTCAAGCCGGGACGGGCAAGAGTGCCCATCCTACAGGGACATTACTTCTTGCCACTCACCTAAACGACTCCCGACGCGCGATAGCTCTGCCAGTGATTCCTGCGCCGGTTCTATACCTCGCGCGGTCCTGAGTGAGACGTTTCGGGCGAGCCGTGTGCCGTGAGGCCACGGGTTTCTTCCGGTGTCGAAGCACCCGCAGCCTCACGGCATGCGGCTCACCAAATGTCTCAATGTCCGCCGTGCGAGGTATAACAGCCTCTCCCTCGTTTTTGCTCAGGCTGATCTACAGGCCGATCATCGCGAGGCGGAAGTTGGCGACGGCTTGTTCGGTGACTCGACCTTCGCGCGAGGCGGCTTCACACGCGGCCGAGCGGATCGCGAGAACGTCGGCGGGAATGCCGCTTAGTTTGGGAAGTGACTCGCGCGTGAGCCGTCCCGCCAGCGCAAAGAACAGTCCCGCCGAGTGACAGCGCTGGGCCAGTTGAGCGAGCGACTCGCGATCGCAGCAGTCGGTCAATGTCGTGCCGGTCTTCGTGAAGGTGTCGATGAGCAACCCCGAGCAGCTCGTTTCGATGGCCGCTGCCAGCACATCGTTGATCGACGGCGAGTTTGCTGCGGCTGCGTCGGCATACGCGACGGCGACCCAGTTGATTGGCACTGTGTTGAGTTGAACCGTTCGTGGCTCGTCGAACAAACGTCGCACACGCCACCATTCGTCGCACCAGTGATCGCGCGCGGCGAGATGACTCAGCCCGAGCTTCGCATACGTGACCGACTCAGGCAGCGCGGGGACGTGACTCGCGTCGCGCCAGTCATTGACCTCACCCAACGCGACGCTCAGCGGAATAAGTGGCGCGTGTCGTGGTTGAGGATCGGCGTGTGAGTCTGCGAGCTGGCGCGCGATCTCGGCGATCACATCCATGTCGGCCATGCCGAGCGATCCTCGCAGCGGCTCCTTCACGTCGATGATGTTGGCCCCACCGCGCAGCGCCGCCACGGCCTCGTCGGGCGAACGGACGCTAACCAGCAACTGCGGCCCGCGTGTGGCATCAGGCAACAACAGGCGATTCCCCGACCCATCACGTTCCGTCACGAACTGTTTCTCCACGTCGATCTCAGCTCGACTTTTGCCATCCCCTTTGGACTGCGGCGATTGATTGCCGCTTTCTTTTCTCGCCGCAAATTCATTTTTGAAAGACCGGACCTGTATCGGGAGTTTCCAAATTGCAGGAGAAACCGAGAAAGGAAAGCGGTGATGAATCCCCGCACTCCAAAGGTGGCAAAAGTCGATCTCAGCGGCCCGTCCTCAATTGAACGGGTTGCAGGCTGCGGACGGTGATCGTATCGGCACCCCAGTCTTGGCGGAACTGGCGGTCGCCAACGACCCCCATCGGCTGACCAGCACTGCGACGCAGATCGACTCCCGGTGCCGGTTGCAGGTACGCGAGCAACTTGCCATCGGGAGCAATCAACGCAAACTGGGGGCCACCGGGGAACGTGCGCGACATCGGTTGTACGAGGCCCGCACCAGCGAGGCCATTCGGGTTGGCGGGTCGAGTCGGATTGGGGCCAGCGGTATTGGGTGTCGCCGCGCCGCCGTTGCCGGGTTGTCGCCCCTCCACCATATTGGGGATCGGTTGATTAGCAAACGGTTGGCTCGGGCCGAGCGTTGGCTGCGCGACCGGTGGCGTAGAAGAAGTTGTCGCGCCGAGTGATCTCAGTTGAGACTCATGCTGCTGTTGGAGCGATGCCAATTGCGCGTCGCGTTGCCGGGTCTCGAAGGTGAGATTGAGGAACTCCGAGTACTCGGAGTGAATCTTCTGATACCGCGCGACCGCATCGAGACGGCCAGCGATCACGTGGCTCATCGCCGGTTGGCTGACTTCTTGATCGAGGGCACGGTATTGCGTGGCAATTTCGTTGAGGCTCCAACTCGGTGGCTCTTGCTTGACCATCTCGCGAAACTCACGATCAATCTTGTCGAGGCGACCGCGAAAGCCGTCGGCGGGATCGGCCTTCGACGACGCGCCCGTCTCGCCCGGTCGTGGCTTCATTCCGCGTAATGTCTCACCCGGATTGCCCACTGGCGAAGGGCCGGTCGAGATCGGTTTGGTGAAAGCGTCGGGATCGAGTTCACGACCATCGGCAACCGGGCCGGACGGCTTCTTGGTGCGCGGAGGTGGTTCGCTTGGAAATGGCTCCGAACGGATCGCGTCAGCCGCGACGAGGGCCTTGCGAGGAATCCAACGCCACTCGCGCTTGATCGGACTGATCTTGTACATCAGCTTCGAGCGGTCCTCGAACGCGAACGTTTTCTCACCGAGAATCTGGACCGCATCCCCCTTCGAGAGATTGCCTTGAATCGTCGTGAATTCATCGGGGTTGATCGAGCTGCCGATGTGGACGACGACGTTGTTCGCCTTCAACACGCCTGCGTTGTCTCCCGACTTCTGCACATGCTCCGCCAGAATCCAACTGAAGCTGCCCGCCGGAGGCGCGATCATGCACCAGCCTCCCGGATCGTGACGATGGACCATCACCTTGTCGGATCGCTTGAGCTTGTCGGTCGGATAGAAGGTGGGACCGGGACCGCTCCGCACGTACTCGCCATCGAGATCGACGATCGCTTCATAGGGGAACTTGCGGTCCTGAGCCAATGCCGGTGAGAGCATGTGACTCACCATCGCGAGGCCGATCGCGGCGAACGCCACGCCGCGCGTGAAGCCGTTGTGAATTGAGGTGCATCGCATCGAGAGCCTCCTGGCCAGAACGGCATGAAAAACAGAGACGTGAGAGCAGATCGCGTCGAGTGAAGTTAAACCGCGTACGCGGCACTGAAGGGTCGCCGCGCGAGGTGAAGTCCAAGTCGCGCGGGTTCTAGTCCACCGGCAGAATCTGCTCAATATCGGTTTCGACGCGAGCAAACTCACCAACCTCTGGTCAACGACTGCCGCAACCTGAGCGGACTGTTCGCTCGGCTTCTCCCTTCTTCATCCGTGCTCCGGCCCTGCCATCCGTGCGAACATTCCTCCTTTCTGTGACAGCCACCGCTCGGAAAGACGCCGTTTGGGCCGCGTGGAGGTGAATCGTACGGATGGCAGCGCCGGAGCACGGATGAAGGCGACTGCGGGAGGGGGCAAGAATTTCAAGGCAAGTCTGTGACTACGCGCCAGCGCGGCAACTGGGGTTGGCTCACTTGGAGACCAAATCTATACTCCGCGCGCGTTCGCCGGACTGAGGCGTTCGTCGTCGAGCAGACGTTATTTCTTGGCACGCTAACGCAGGGAGGCATCGCGTGGACAAGGTTCTCATCGCAGGTATCGAGACGGTCGTTGGCGGTAATCTGGCAGCAGGTCTGGCGCAGCGAGGGCTGGTCACGGGAGTGAGTCTGGGTGAGCCGATTCACATCGCGGGGATCAACCTCGAAGGGCGAGTCGCCTCAAGCACGGATGCGGTTCGGCAGTTGATCGAGCGGGTCCGTCCGGGTCGTGTCATTCTGTGCGGCAACGCAGCGCGATCGGGTTGGGAAGGGAACGTCCCGCCCGGTGAAGCCGATCTCACGCAAGCAACCGCTTGGAGTGAAGCGGTTAGCCAATCGGGCGCGCAGCTTACGCTGATCTCGTCCGACGCGGTCTTCACGGGCCCGTGGATGTTTCATTCCGAAAACAGTCAGAGCATCTGTGAGAGTACACCGGCTCAAGCCTTGCGCGATCTGGAAGCGCGCGTACAAACTAACTGCCCCGAGGCCCTGATCGTGCGAACTCATGCCTTCGGTTGGCAACCGGGTGAAAAGTCGGGCTGGGTCGAATCGTTACTGACGCGGCTCGAACGAGGCCTTGAAACCGAACTCGATTGCACGCGCTATGCCTCGCCGATCCTCGCGTCCGATCTGACAGAGGTCCTGCTGGGCGCATGGGCCACCGGCCTGAGTGGCATCTATCACGTGGCTGGCGCGGAACGCGTCAACCCGGTTCAATTCGTCAGCCGACTCGCGCAACAGTTTCATCTGCCGATTCCGCTATCGTTGGCCAGCGAGTCGCTGATCGGTTGTCCGAGCGGTTTCGGCTGCGGCGAGACCTCACTGCAAACTCGCAAAATTCGACGCGCCCTCGGCACGTCGATGCCGATGCTCAATGAAGGCCTGCAACGGCTCTTCCAACAACAAGCCGCGGGCTATCGCAAGCAGTTGTCATCGCAAACAAGTCTGCCTGTCAGCCGCGTGGCGTGATACCCGCTGCTCCACTCGGATGGGCTTCGATCCGTTGTCGTTCAACCCGTTGTAGGATGGGCCGTCTGGCTTTTTGGCTTCCAGCCGGACGGGCAAGAGTGCCCATCCTACAGGTCCATTTCTTCTTCGCGCATGACGCGACTGGCAGGCTGCGAGAACGGGCGATACAAGGTTGTCGCCTGTGACTGACTGTCTGCGTCTGCTCTCAGAGTGACCGCTCCAAAATATCCGAAGTCTTCCACGACTTCGGATGTTTCAGCGGGACTCGGACAGCTTCCCACCTGAAGACAGTTTCGCAGGCACTCCCGCCTTAACTCGCCTCCCGCGAACCTGCCCATGACTCCGCGACTTCGTTGCTCCTCCCCGTTCGTGATCGTCGCCGCACTTCAGGCGGCGCTGATGTTCATGACTCCAATGGCCTCAGCGCAGGAGCCGCTGCCTCTCGCCAAGCGGTTTGCTGACGAGGGCCTGACGTTCGTCCGTAAGCACTGCTTCGAGTGCCACGGTGAGCAGGACGTTCAAGCCGATCTGAGCCTCTTCGCTGATAACAACGCCTCAGCAGTCGTGAAGCGCCGCGCGGTCTGGGAGAGCGTGGTTGAGATGGTTGCGACGGGACAGATGCCGCCGTCCGACAAGCCGCGACCCGAGCAGGCCGACGCTGACAAGTTCGTCGCCACGATCAATGCGCTGTTTGAAGATCACGATCTCCACGCTCCGCCCGATCCGGGTCGAGTCACCGTGCGGCGACTGAATCGGGGCGAGTACAACCGAACCGTGCGTGACTTGATGGGGATCGACTTCAACGCCGCCGAAGACTTTCCGTCCGATGACATTGGCCACGGCTTCGACAACATCGGTGACGTGCTGACCGTCTCGCCGGTCCTCATGGAACGTTACCTCGCCGCCGCCGAGTCGATCGTCAACAAGGCGATCCTCATTGGGACGCCGCCACCGCCACCGAAGCGGCATCTCGTCGCCACGTTCTTGCGTTCGACCAAGCCGGAGCCGTTTCGCGAAGTCTCCGTCCGTAGCCTCGAAGCCAAGGGCAACCTGAGCACCACGCACAAGCTGACCGTGGCGGGTGAGTACATCCTGCGCTTTCACGGTTGGGGTCGGCAGATCGGTGATGAACCGGTGAAGGTCGCGTTCCTGATCGACGACAAGGAGATCGGGACCGCCGACATCAAAGCCACCAAGAGCAACAAGGGGACGTTCGAGGCCAAGCCGGTCTGGCTCGAACCGGGTGAACGTCGGGTCTCGATCGCATTTCTCAATGAGTACACCGACGCCGAGATCGAGAAGTTGGAGGAGGCTCAACGCGCGCTGTTCGTGCAGTACTTCGAGTTGGAAGGACCGCTCGACATGATCCCGCCGTCGCACAAGCTGCTGCTGGCGTGCGACAGCGCGAAGGCCAAGCCCGAACAGAGCCGCGAAGTTTTGAGTCGCTTCCTCGCGCGAGCCTATCGCCGTCCCGCGACCAAAGACGAATTGGAACGACTCGTGGTCCTCGGCACCTTGGCACAGGATGAAGGTCTGTCGTGGGAAGCGGCGATGCAGCGCGCGATGTTGGCCGCACTCGTCTCACCCAAGTTTCTCTTCCGTTTGGAACTCGATGATCGACCGAGTGGTACCGCCATTACAGATGGCTCTGCGTCAAGCAGCCCCGCGCCGCAAGCGCTGGATGAGTACCAGCTCGCGTCGCGCTTGTCGTACTTCTTGTGGAGCACGATGCCCGATGCAGAACTCTTCGCGCTGGCAGGCCAAGGGGAGCTGACAAATAATCTCGATGCTCAAGTCCGACGGATGCTGGCTGATCCGAAATCGAAATCGCTCGTCGATCAATTCGCGATGCAATGGTTGCAGCTTCAGCGTTTGAAAACCGTCGCACCCGATCCGAAACTCTTCCCGCAATTCAACGATCAATTGCGTGCGGCCATGTTCAAGGAGACCGAGCTTTTCATCGACGCGATCATTCGCGAAGACCGCAGCATTCTGGACCTGATCGACGCCGACTTCACGTTCGTGAACCGACCACTGGCTCGACACTATGGACTCGAATCCGCCATGGAAAAACCTGCGGGCGGCGATCAGCGTCGCAGACGTTCCGAGCAAAATCGCGATCAAGAATTTGAACGGATCACACTGCCCAACAAGCAACGCGGCGGTCTTCTGACGCAAGCCAGCATCCTCACCGTGACCAGCAATCC
>JAYTXB010000633.1:0-4431 GCA_043743205.1 Schlesneria sp. | reverse complement strand
CACGACCAGATCGAGCTTGCTGAACTGCTCTTTCTCGACCCGCTTGAGATACCCGCGCAGGAACGTCGGAGTGCCGAACAGGATCGTCGCGCCGTGGTCTTGTGCCAGCTTGCCGATCTCACGCGCATCGAGGGGGTTTGTGTGATAGACGACCTTCGGAGTCAGGATCATCGGTAGCCACAACGTCGCCAGATAGCCGAGTGAGTGGAAGATCGGCACGACACCGAGAATCACGTCGGTCTCCTTGATCTGCACCACTTGATCGACACCATCGACCGTCGCCGACATGTTGTGCTGGGAGAGAACGACGCCCTTCGGTTCGCCGGTAGAGCCTGACGTGTAGATCGTCGTGATCGGGTCATCCATTTTCACGCGAGTCAGTCCGAGACATCGCTCCAAGATGGATGCGGGGAGAACATACGTCCCGATCCAGGCGAGCAACTTGTCCACGCTGCGGACCTGATCCTTGATGTCTTCCAGAAACACAAACGGCACATCGAGGTTGAGTGGCTTTTTCTCCAGCAACTTCTTACTCGTGAGGACTCGCTTCAGTCCCGCGTCTTTCACGCAGTAGTTGATGTCCTTCTCGGACATCGTGTAGTTGAGGTTCACGGTGACGCGACCGGCCAGCGTCACGGCGAGGTTCGCCAGCGCACAGCCTGCAGTCGGGGGGAGCAGGATGCCAACGTGTTGCTCGTCGGCGGCAAGGATGTCTCGCAACAGGACACGCCGCAGGGCGAGGACCGACGCCAGCAAGCGGCCTCCCGTCAGTTCGGCTCCTCCCGAGTCGGCCATGCGAACCTTCTTTAACGTCTTCTTGCACGAGCGAATGAAATGGCGGGCGGGTGTCAGTTCTCGCGGCTTGTCGGCTTCCACAGCATCGGCTCCCAGTTCTTGAACGGCGAATCGGACTTCATCAGGACTCTTCGGTTGCGGGATCGGTTTGCCGAAATGAATCGACACCGGATACGGCCAGCTTCGCGGTCGCTTCTTGAAAAACGCGCCTCCGCGAAAACTGAACAGGCTGCCCCACAGACCGTGCAGGTAGACAGGAATGACCGGTGCCCCGGTCCCCTGCAAAATTTTGAGCATCCCCGGTTGGAAGGCCTGCATCTGTCCGGTGCGAGTCAGTTGTCCTTCAGGAAAGATACAGACGAGACTGCCGGTGTTCAGGGCCTCCCGCGCGGTGCGCAGCGATTGAATGAGCGACTTCGGCCCGCCATCGGCTTTGATCGGAATGACCTCGTAAATCCGGGCCAGCCAGTTGAGCTTCGGGTTGTTCACGTAGTCGGCATAGACGATGAAACGTGTCAGACGAGGGATGTGCATCATCAGCAGGATGCCGTCGATGAACGAGACGTGATTCGGCGTGAGCATCGCCGCGCCGGTGCGTGGAATGTTTTCCAACCCATACACGCGGACTCGATAAACCGTGTGACTGAGCAACCACACGGCAAAGCGGATCGTCGCACTCGGCAACAGGCAGATAATGTAGACGGCCACGGGAATCGTTCCGAGTCCCGTGAGCAGAAAGATAAAACTGGGCGACAACTCTAAGACGTTTCTCAACACGTAATACAGACCGGTCACACCGAGCATCCCTGAAAACGCGAGGAAGTTTGTCGCCGAGACCACCTGGCCAAGCTGGCTCGGTTCCGCCCGCTGCTGCAAATAGGATTCGAGCGGCACGTCGAACAATCCCGCGCACGTCCCCAATGCGAACAACGAGACACACGACGCGACGAACGCGAAGTCCGGTGCCGTCGTTCCGTACCAACCGGCCAAGCAGAGCATCATCGACCAGAACGCGATGCCGATTGCGCCGAGCGGCACGATTCCCAACTCAACATGCCCGCCTGACCAGACTCCCGCCAACATGCTCCCGATGCCAACTCCCAACACGAGTGACATCCCCAACCAGCCAATCGACTGCGGTGTGAGTCCCAAGTCGGCCTCACCCAACTGGTCCATGTTGGTGAGGGCCAGCGAGGAGAGCGTCCAGAAGAAGGCGATCCCCAACGCGGCTCGCAGCAGCGGCCCATCACTTTTCAAATGACGCAGCGATGCGAGCGTTTCAGCGAACGGATTGAAGGGGACCGGTCGTGTGGCATCGGCAGCGGGCAGCGGGCGAATCCCGAGACTGAGCAACCAACCGACGATCGCAATGCCAAGGATCGTGGCCGCGGCCGGAAGCACTGAAACGGCGGTGATGACTGACTCGGGCGTGGGCTGAATCTGACTCGCCAGAAAATAGCCCAACAGCAAGCCGAATGCAGCGGGAACGACGGTCATCAGTCCCATCAGTCCGTTGGCCTTCGAGAGTTGAGACTCGTCCACTTGCTCGGGAATGCTGCCGGACTTCGAGGGGGAGAACAGCGCGGCCATCGCACCGGTCAAGAAGATGACCGCCATCAGCAGCGACATCTGGTGCGACAGAATGGCCGCGAAGCCGAGTAGCATGATGATGATCTCGGCGATCTTGCAGGCTCGAATGACGGCGGACTTCGAGAAGCGATCGGCGAGATAACCCGCCGGAACCGCCAGCAAAATGAACGGGATCGTGAACAACGCCATCCCCAGTGACAGCGCCACAGTCGCGCCCATCACCGGTTTCGCAATCGCGACGGCCATCCACTTGAACGTGTTGTCGTTGAGGACCGTCAGAAACTGAACGGCCATCAGGCAGAGGAAACTTGTCGAGCCAATCGACTCGTGAAGCAGATCCGGCTGCGGCGGAGCGTCCATCCAATCGGCCCGGTTCAATTCGTCCGCGATCTGTTGATCGGAGACAGGTGCTGCGGGCAACGCAGCATTGGGCGCGTTTGTGGCAAGGTCGTTGGACGAATCATTCATCACAGTTTCCAGCATTACGGCGCATCCGTGCGACAGTCGGCTCCGTTGAAACGGCACGTGCCAAACGGGCCACGAAGCGAGGCAGCACTATCTCGAAAGTCCGCTGGTTTGAGAAGCCCGTCCCCGTCGAGTCAGAGGCGGAGCGACGCTGGAGATATCACGCGCAGCGGACAGGAAATTCTGCCGTTACATGTCACGACACCAACCAACGGAACGGCGCGAGTTGAGGTGATGCCCCAATCCGCGTGCTTCCCTCTCTTCATCCGGGGCACGGATGAAGAGAGAGCGGTCACTTTATCCTTCACGCAGCCGAAATTGATGCACGGTCGCGCTACTGTAGTTGACGTGATGGCTCACGCGGCTTGTCACGTCAGTTTCCACCGCGCGAGGTATCAGAAGGCCGTTCACCTCATGGGACGAACGTGTATTGGCCGCCGTTCTTCTGTGCGATGTCGCGGAGGGTCTCTTCCGCGAGGGTCTCACCGAACGCGAACGTGTGGATCGCAGTACGCGTCTGGCGGATCGAGCGGAGCGTCAGGCTGTAGCCTTTTCGGAACTCGCCGTCCGTCAGGAAGTAGAGGACATCGGGTTGAAGGGCCAACCCGACGCGCATCGCTTCGCGCGGGTCGGTCGGGCTGCCGTTCGCATCCACTTTGGCGACCCATCTCAGATAGAAGTCCTTCGCTTCGGGAGTGGCGGGCTGCATCGTGCGGGCGGGCATCGAGAGCATCGTGTCGGCGAAGAAGATCACGAAGAACTCGCTCTCGCGCGGCAGTTCGACGATCGACTTGATGAGTTCTTCCTTCAATCGGCGGAAGCGCGTCTTAGCGGGGCTGTCATGTGTGGCGTTCATGCTGCGCGAGTTATCGACGACGAAGACAATTCGCTTTCCTTTCGGCACCGCACCGAAGAAGCCCGGCCCACGCCCGTTCCCCACGCCGTCCCCTTCGCCTTGGCCTCGACCCTTGCCCGGCTTGGTCGAGCCTTTCTTCACGTTGGCCGCTGGTCCTTCGGACTTCTTGTCGGTGGAGGCTGGCCTCCCGGTCGCGCCGCTCAGAATCGGGGACGACACATCGAGCGACTGGCCATCTCCAACCGACGCGATCACCGACGGATCGAACTCGATCCCCAAGGAGGTTCCGCCGGGATTCGCGGAGACTCCATCGGCAGGGGATTCGGGACTCGGAGGAGGAGCGGGAACCTCGATCTCAAACTCTTGGACTGGTCCGTCCAACCAGATGGTGTCAAACGAACTCGGTGCGGACGGGCGGACATGCCGAATCAACAGCAGCGCGACCAGTCCGATCAAGACCAGATGCAAGACTGTCGAGAGCGCGAACGGTCCCACCAGCCGCTGCCATCTCGGGCGGCGTTCTGGAGCTGATCGGCGTTCGTTGGGCGGTCGCAACACGAGATTTATTCTCTCTCCAAAACGGTCGCAATCAACTTAGCAACTGTTCCAACACATTGTCGTGCGGATACGGATGGCCGCGATGTTGTGTGAACGCTTCGCCGTACTCGACGCCGATCTCTGCTCCGCGCGAGGCGGACCAGCGGCGACAGCCATCGAGGTACTCG
>JAYTXB010000632.1:0-8795 GCA_043743205.1 Schlesneria sp. | reverse complement strand
AAACTGTAGGATGGCCTTCTAGGCCGTCGTTTTTCTGCGGGAAATCGGACGGGCAAGATGCCCATCCTACGTTTTTCAACGGGCTGCTAGGGTGAGGGGTCTTCTTATTCTCATCGTCATCACCCACAAAACCCGGACGGGCAGGAGTGCCCATCCCCCGATCAGCCCCCGGCGCAATCGTCGTTCGAATCTCCCGCGTCCCATCCTCCAACATCAGCGTCGTCTCTCCGATGAGAACCACATCGCCCGGTCGCAACTCGCACTCAGCCGTCTTCACCCCGTTGACGAATGTCCCAAACCGACTCCCCGCATCTTTGACCCACACCCGCCCCTCATCGCATCGCAACTCCGCATGACACCGCGACGCCGTCGGATCATCGAGCCGAACCTCACACTCCGCTCCTCGGCCCACGCGCAGGACGCTCGGCGTGACGACAGCAATCGTCCGGGAAGCCGCAGGGCCGGACGTGATGAGCAGTTGCATTGGGATCCCTCACAGGTACGTGGCCGAAACTACGTGGCCGCAAGTTACGTAGTCCGGACCCCTTGGTCCGGACGAAACATGCCGTTCTGTTCGTGCTGACATGCTGAAAACAACTCGTCCGGACCAAGGTGTCCGGACTACAAAGTCGCGACCTCCGCGAACTTCCAACCGCAGGCTTCCCAGTCCGGGTGCAACCAGCGATGCCAACTGGCTCGAGGCAGTCCCGCTTGAGAAGGGTTGCGACCGATGTATTGGACGACGCGGTACAGGTGTTCCTCGTCACGGATGATGCGGTCGTAGCTTTCCGCCTGCCAGATTGCGCCCGACCGCTCTTCTGCGGCGTTGATGTGCCGGGCAACCAAACCCTTCATGGATTGCAGCGTCTGTTCCAACGGAAAGTTCTCGAACGGTCGAATTGCGGCATGGCAGTGGTTCGGCATGATGACCCAGCATGACAAAAAATACCGCACGTCTTGAAAGTGGTGCAGCCTGTCGCGCAGGTCGTTCACCCAACGCGGATCGCGGAAATGGCAGGCACCATAACCTTCGTCGAGCCATGCTTCCGCTCGCCCCGTCACATCGCGGACGTAGTCTTCCCAGTCTCGTTCTGAACACGGGGGAGGATGCGTCCGCTCCCATTCGGCGCGAAGACGTTTGAGAAATTGCAGCTTGTCTTGAGGCAAGGCATCGGCCAACCGAAATGTCACGAAGTAGGTCGCTCCCGCCTGCCGCCAGTGCGGCAATTGACGTTGGTACATCGTCACCGGCAGATGCGGATCAAGTCCCCGAAAATGAGGCGGAACGGGCAGATGGATCATCGCGATTCCCTCCCACGATCACTTCAAAACCGTAGTCCGGCAAAGCCGTAGTCCGGACCCCTTGGTCCGGACGAGTTGTTTCCATTCCCCATCAACTCGATTCGCATGACGCCTGTCGGCTCGTCCGGACCAAGGGGTCCGGACTACGAACCAGCCCATCGACCGCGCTGACCGGCCGTGAGGCCGATGAGCTCACCTCGCCCTAATCTGTTCAATCCGGCATCTCGTAAGATCGGCTGTACTCACCACTCCGCGTTGATATCAACCCAACCAAGCCGTCACATTCACCGCATGAAGAAGAATGCCGGGCACAGCCCACCCTGCGTCACTTTTCTTCATTTTGAGGTGTCACATCCCACAACCTCACGGTGCGATCCGCACTGGCTGACGCGAGTCGCTTCCCATCAGGACTGAAGCTCACGCACCAGACTGGGGCACTGTGTCCGCTCAACGTGTGGACCACCTGGCCATTCGAGGCATCCCATACTTTCGCCGTTCGATCCGCACTACCCGAGGCAATTCGCCGCCCATCAGCGCTGAATTTCACACTGTGAACAGCGCCAGCATGACCATTCAAGACTTGCGACTCTTTGCCACTCGATGCGTCCCACACCTTGATCGTCTTATCAGCGCTGGCGGAGGCAATCCATTTCCCATCCGGGCTGAATGCCACTCCATAGACGGGACCACTGTGTCCGTTCAGCGTGAGTTTCATCTGCCCATTCGTCGCATCCCAGACTCTCGCAGTGTTGTCGTATCCCGCCGAGACCAACAGCTTACCGTCCGCACTAAAAGTCACGTGTTTGACCGGCGCGGTATGTCCCTTCAATGATCGCACCAACTTGCCGCTCGTCGCGTCCCATATCTTTACCGTCTGATCAGAACTGGCGGAGGCCAGCCGCTTGCCATCACCACTGAATGCCACGCTCCAGACCAGGTTGGTGCTGGCTTTCACATTGAGTGTCCCACGACCGGTCGTGGCGTCCCACACCTTCACGGTGAAGTCATAGCTTGCCGAGGCCAGTCGTTTCCCATCCGCACTAAAAACCACACCTTCGACCCCGCTGGTGTGCCCATTCAACGTAATCAGATTCCCACCACTCGTCGCGTCCCATACTCTGACGGTGTTGTCCATGCCTGCCGATGCCAGCCGTTTCCCATCCGCGCTAAACGCCACGCTCATAACGTCGCGAGTGTGCCCTTTGTACGAGAGCGTTTCCTGCCCCACGGTCGATTTGAGGACTGGCGGCGTCACGGGAAGAACTACAGGAGCCGGTTCTGTCTTCAGTGAAACTGGACCTGCCGCCTTTTGAACTTCATTGCCAGCCGCAGCGGTGGGGGCAACTGAAGCCACCACCCGGAAACCGTAAGTGCCGTTCCGGCTGACGGGCGAGTTCCAATTCCGATTGGCCAAGCGAGCGTGCAGGGAACCGTTGAGCCAAGAACCGCCACGCAACACACGAGACTCCGAACCACTCGTGCCCTTCGGGTCGGTCGTCGTCTTGTTGCGGCTCGCATACGCCTTCTCATCGTAGATGTCTTCGCACCACTCCCACACGTTGCCGTGCAGGTCAAACAGACCGAACGCGTTCTTCGGGTACGAACCGACCGTCGTTGTCCGCTGATGGCACGGTCCCTTCGTCGTCGTACCATACGGAAAGTTCCCATCGACGTTGGCTTGGTCACCATTGAGCGTGCTGCCGAAATGAAAGGGGGTCGTCGTGTTGGCCCGACAGGCATACTCCCATTCCGCTTCCGTCGGCAAACGGTACGTCACTCCGTCCTTCGCACTCAGCTTCTGGCAAAACTCCAACGCGTCATTCCAAGAAACCTGCTCTACCGGGAACCGGCTCGTGTTCTGGCCACTGACCGTCTTGAAGGAACTCGGGTTCGTCCCCATCACGCTCTCGTACTCGCCCTGTGTGACTTCGTAGACGCCCATGTAGAACGGCCGTGAGATTTGAACCGTGTGCTGCGGACCTTGACCCGGGCCGCGATTCACTTCCGCCTCGGGCGATCCCATCGTGAACGTCCCCGCCGGGACCAGCGCAAACTTCATCCCAGTGGAGGTCGAAGTGGCGTCTTGGGGCAGAATTGGTGGCTCAACAACCGCTGGTGCGTTCCACTCACAAACAAAACCCGGCGACCAGTCGTCGGATTGGGATGACTGATTGCACCACCAACCGACTTGGTCTTTGAGCATCATCACCAGGTAACGCTTACTTGCGGTGCTGCGGTCGGGTTGTCCGTTGCCGAAGTTATTGAAGGCCAAACCGTCACCGTTCGTCCATAGCCAAGCACGCTCTTGAACTTCGTCGGTCGCTCCCAGCCAGATGCCGGGCAGTCTGCGTTCGATGGCGAGCTTCATCACGAAGTCGTTCTCGGCTTGTGAATTGATTTGGGCCAACCGGCCTCCCATCCCTTCGCACTTCTGCTTCGCTTCGCGCCAAGTCAGTTGTTCCGGGAAGACCTTGAACAGTTTCTTCTCGAAGACCACCACATCCGCCGGAATTGGCTTCAGAATTTCGCCGTTGGCTGAGGATTGCCCCAGCATTGGCGGACCTAGCCTCGGCTGGGTGGGGCTAGGTGTCGGAACTGGTATGGGAGGCTGGCTGGTCGTGAGGTAGCTCCTGACCATCAGACTGACGCCTGCGAACAAGCCCACGACGAGGACGATGTAGAGCGCGATGTGTTGCGGTTCAAACGTTTGTCCGGCGGGGTCGAGGAAGCGGTGCTGGCCTTTGCGGAGGGCGATGACTTTCTTGGCACCGTGCTGTTTCACGTCGGCAGCCAGTTGTTTGATGGCCTTGTTGTTTGGTTTGAGTTTGTAGAGGCGTTTGACCAGTGCGGGGAGCGTTTCGGTGTCACCCGCGCGGACGGCCTCTTCGATGTCGCGTTGCAGGTGATCGCATTCGTCGCGCAGGTCGGTCGCCTGTTCCAGCAGGTCTCGCAGTTCGACGCTGCGGTACGCGGGGGGAACCTGTTCGAGTGCTTGGACCGCGCTGACGTAGTCGTATCGCTTGAGGTCTTGTTCGGCGAGGGCGCAGATCGGGGCGGAGGCCTCCTTGAGCTTTTGTTCAGTGGCACGAGTCTCTTTTAGTTTGGGTTTGGCCCATGCGACGAGCTTCTCGAACTTCGCGTCGCGGAGGTTGGACATCTTTTCCAAAAGTTCGATGGCCGGGCCGTACTGGCGTTTGTCGAGCAGATCGGTCACGCGACGCTGTTGCTCGGTGATGAAATCGGCTTTGTCGGACACGGGCGATGCGGCGGGTTTCTTGGGAATGAGGGCTGGCGTGTCGGAGGGAGATGTTTCGTGCTTCTCCGAACCTGTTTCCGTGTGAGCCGTCGTCGGGGCGGCGATGTCAGCGTCGGAAGAGCCGCCCGCTTTCGAGGACTTGTCCTGTTTGAGCCACTCGGTAAGTGTGTCGGCGACTTCGGTCATCGACTGCGGCCGCGCGTCTCGTTTCTTCTCCAGCATTTTCAGACAAAAACTCTCCAGCCGGGGATCGATGTCTTTGCGAACGGTCGAGGGCTTGGGGACTCGTTGCAGTGCGATCATCCCCAGCACGATGGCAATCGGCCCCTTGAACGGTAGTTCGCCGGTCAGCAACTCGAAGAACAGCGTGCCGAGGCTGTAGATGTCGCTCGCGGGGGTGAGCGTGTCGTTCTCGCTGCGGGCCTGTTCGGGAGACATGTACGCGGGTGAACCGACAATCGTGTTCGACTGCGTCAGCTTGATGTCGCCCGTAATGCCAAAGCGACGAGCCAAGCCGAAGTCCATGATTTTCGGTTGGCCATCCCTGGCAATCATCACGTTGGACGGCTTGAGGTCACGATGAATGAAGCCCTGTTTGTGCGCGTGTGCCAACCCCTGCGCGAGCTTGCAAACGATGGCCACGACCTGACGCTGTTGCTGGTCCGGCCCGACGTAATCGGCGAGCTGCCGACCGTCGATGTACTCCATCGAGATGTAGTGTGTCCCGTTAATCTCGCCGACTTCGTACAGCTTGCAGATGTTGTCGTGATTCATCGCGCCGGTGGCCTGAGCCTCGCGCCAGAACCGCTTCAGCAAGACCGGCTCTTCGTCCGCCTGAAACTTTGGAATCTTGAGCGCCACCTCGCCCGTTCCCTCCGGATGAGACTTCTGCAACTCGGGATCGAACGCCAGATAGACCGTCCCCATCGCGCCGCGGCCGAGCAGCTTCCGCACCTCGAACCGCCCGAACTGGACCGGCAACGAAGCAAACAGCCCGCTCCCGGTGGGAGTCAAATCGAGACCGCTCGGCGCGATCGTCTCGCGACTGCCGATCGACTGTTCGATGGGGGCTGAGTTCGGAATTGACTCACCCCCGCTCGGCGGCGTTGGCTTGGGTGACACGGGCGGATCGGACGGGTTCGGCTTCAATGGATCAGTCATCGGGATGGCCCTCACGAGATGATGGACATGGTCGAGCAAATTAGACTACGGGTGGTTCAGGTAGGAAAAGCAAGCGAGAAGGGCATTGACACCCGTAGTCCGGACCCCTTGGTCCGGACGTGATTGGCGCGTCCGGACCAAGGGGTCCGGACTACGGTCGAGCCGGGGCGAGGGGACAAGACAGTCCACCTCACCGACAGTTCATTGCCGTCTGCCAAATGGCAGCAGTTGATGACGCATCTCGGCGGCCGAGGCGAAGCGGTCGGAGGGATGCTTGGCGAGGGCGCGGTGAATGATGGCGGCCAGCGGATCGGGGACTTGCGGAAAGCTCTTTTGAATCGGGATCGGTTCGTCTTCGAGGATCGCTCGGAACTGGCAGGCTCCCTTGGCGAAGACGAACGGATCGTGACCGGTCAGGAGTCGATAGAGCGTCGCGCCGGTCGAGTAGATGTCGCACGGTGGCTTGGCATGGCGTGAGTCGATGAACTGTTCGGGCGACATGTACGCGATGGAGCCGAGCACATCGCCGTCGCGCGTGAGTTGGCTCAGTCCCGCATCGGCGTATCTCTTCGCGAGTCCGAAGTCACTGAGCTTCGCCACCAGCTTTCGGCCTTCACGCTGTACCAGCACGTTCGACGGCTTGATGTCGCGGTGAACGAATGACCGCGTGTGAGCGTAATCGAGTGCGTCGAGGATCTGGCAGATGACGCCGCACGCCACACGAATTCGGGACGCGGGCGACGCCTGTTCCATCACGGCATCCCACTTCACAGCAGGGATAAACTCCGTCGCGATATAGAGCAGACCGTTCGCTGAACCGAGGTCCAGCAGGCGGACAATGTGCGGGTGATGCAATTGATTGAGGACTCCCGCTTCTCTCAGAAAGACTTGCTCGGTGCGCGAGTTCATCCGGTCGGCGGGCACGAGCAACTTCAGAGCACACGCTTCGCCCGTAACCAGCCGGGTCGCACGATATGTCATGCCGAGGTCGCCCCAACCGACTTCGCTTTCGATCTTGAAGCCGGGGACGGTTGGCATTCGCTGCGGCTCGAGCTTCCCGCTGTGCGGAGGATATTCGCCCCCGCACGGGTGATTGAACCGTAGGTCTCTCCGATCACTGGTCGGTTGAAACGCAGAGGAGACCTTTCGGTCGGGCATCTGTGCGGGGGCAGGAGACCCGCGCACAACGGGCGGCGGCGATGGCTGCACTCGCCGAGCGGTCGCGTGTGGATCGAAGCAGGTCAGCGTCAGTTCGGTGTCTCCCACGAGGACGACATCGCCATCCTTCAGGCTCTGCTGTCGAACTCGCTGCCCGTTGACGAACGTGCCATTGGTGCTGTCGAGGTCAATCAAAAAACACTCGGGTGGATTGATCTCCATGCGAAAGTGATTGCGAGAAAAATGGACATCATCGACGAGCCGGAGTTGTGCGAAGTTTGATCGTCCGGCGAGCAAAGTCTCATGCTGATCGAACTGAAATTCTCGCCCCACATGCGGCCCGGCGGTGACTCGCAGCCGAACGGTGGCGACGGTCAGAGCCGTGACGCGCGGGATCGTCGCCACGGCGTTGTCGCGACAGATCAGCTCGCTCTGCACATCAAGCAGAGCAGACAACCATGCCTCACGATCTCGCTCGGGAGCATCCAACAAAAACTCTTCGACACGCGGCTGGCGTCCCGCCAACCACGCCGATTCAAACCGGTCGCAGGCCGAGTCAATCTCGCGCAACGTTTCGACAGAGCAGGGGAGGGGACTCATGGCGGAGGCTTCTTCACTGGTAATGCGGATGTTTCACCAAGGAAATTCCCAACGGCGGACGTTTGCCGACATGAAATATTGAGCAATTTGGAAAGGATTTGGTCATTGGAGTAACAGCCGAAGTTTGCCCCCCGATGACGGAGGTCACCGCCCAATACCCATCGACTCCTACCACCGAGCGACCTCCCGGTCCCAAACGGCTCGGATGAGTTGCAGCTTTCGCTCGACCTTGCGTTCAGTGCAACCGAACTGCGCGGCAATCTCGCGGTTCTTGTGACCCATCAGGCGCAGCAGGGCATACGACCGGAGATCGGGTTCAAGTAGTTCCAGCATCTCAGCACAGACGGTGTCAAACTCAGGGTCGTTGGTCGGTGCGGGCATCTCTTCAACCGGCGTGGCATCGGTGCGATTTCCGCCGCCACGCTTCTGTGCCCGCTCGACTCGTTGCTGACGCAGCGCCTTGCGCACCGTGATGGTGCCGAGTACGTTCCAGAGATCGTCACGATCCATGGTGTCGCCAAAGTCGCCTCGTTCCGCCCGCTGCCAGAAACTGACGAGGGCGCTTTGCAGGGCGTCCTCGGCGTCGGCCATGGCAGTCCATCGCCCCCCGAGCGTCTTTTCGGCAAGACCGAGGAGTCGCGGTCGAAAACGGCTCCAAAGATGTTCGATGGCTTGTGAGTCACCAGCACGCAACCGCTGAAACAGCATCGACACGGAACCGGAGAGGTCGTCGTTCATACTGCGGTGACTCAAATCTCGTGTTTGTCGGGTGACAGGGCGATCAGCCGGACGTTGTAGCCCTGTCGCTCCGCGACAGGCAAGCGAATCGCCAAACCGTATCAATTGAAATTCGGCTCTCCTATCGCGGAGCGACAGAGCTACTGGGGGGCAATCAAATGCTGCCACTCGTCTAACCTGCTGCAAATTTCTCGGCTGTCGGTCGGATGATGTCTATGGACCCCGCCTGATCGAGATCACCGCTGCTCCTCACTGCGCGTTACGAAGACTGCTTGGAGCGAACAACGACTCCTCTGTTTGTTTCGCTGCGACGATCTCACGAACTCGTTCTACCAGTTTTGGGAGAGGCCTGGCGATGCCGTTTACAATGCGGTCTGACCATCGACACTCGTGGTCTCGCCCATCATCATCTCGCCCGCGCCGGGTCTGACGCTGGCCGCCTCTGTTCCCTTTCCTGAAGTGACTGCTCATGACCGCTTCGCGTCGCGCTGAGATCGACTCACTCCGTGCGGACCTCCGTCGGCACGATGCGCTCTACTACGTTCACGCGACACCGGTCATTGCCGATCATGAGTACGAC
>JAYTXB010000631.1:0-1724 GCA_043743205.1 Schlesneria sp. | reverse complement strand
ACAGCAGGAGGTCGTCCGTCAGCTCCTTTTTTGGACGGCATGATCGGTGATGGCCCTGCGATGAACGAGGTTTATCGACTGACACGGCAGGTCGCCAATACGACCGCGACGGTGTTGTTACTCGGCGAGACCGGGACAGGGAAAGAGCTGATCGCGCGCGCCTTGCATGAACTCAGTCCGCGATCGTCTGGACCGTTCATTCGCGTGAACTGTGGAGCACTCAGTGAGAGCCTGCTGGAAAGTGAACTGTTTGGCCACGTGAAGGGAGCGTTCACGAGTGCTCACGAAAATCGAACGGGTCGGTTTGAAGCGGCTCATGGCGGGACGATCTTTCTGGATGAGATCAACTCGATGAGTTACACGCTGCAAGTGAAGTTGCTGCGTGTGCTCCAAGAGCAAGAGTTCGAGCGAGTGGGTGACACGAAGACGATTCGCGTTGATTGCCGAATCGTGGCGGCGACTAATCGTGATCTGCTCGATGAGATCGATGCGGGTAAGTTTCGCGAAGACCTTTACTACCGACTCAACGTCGTACCGATCTATCTTCCGCCACTGCACAAGCGCCCCGAGGACATTGGTCCGTTGGTGACGTTCTTCGCCAAGAAGTACGCCGCGAACAACAATCGTCCCGCGCCGAAGCTCGCTCCTGATTTGATCTCGATGTTGCAGACCTATGCCTGGCCGGGCAACGTGCGCGAACTTCAGAACTACATCGAGCGGGCGACAGTGCTCAGCACGAGCGACACTCTGACACTCGATCTGTTCCCGCCCCATGTGCGTGGTCTGGCTCCGATCCGACTGAGTCGCTCACGATCGGGGGGGATCGCGATGCAATGCAGCGAACTCGTGACGCTCGGGCTACTCGAGGCGGGGGAGGAGGCTCAGGATGTTCACGAACGAATCGTCTCGATGGTTGAGCGTGAACTGATCCAGCAGGTGTTGAAAACCTGCCAGGGAACTCAGACGAAGGCCGCCGCGAGACTCGGCATCAACCGGAATACGCTGCACAAGAAGATCAGCGACTACGGGCTGGAGTCGGCTCCGTGATGACGAGGGCCGGCTATCTTCTGTGATGCAAATCCCGCTTCCGAACTGAGCGAGCGGCGACGAACACCGGACCTGTAGGATGGGCACTCTTGCCCGTCTTGGTCTCTGGCATCACCTCAGACGGGCAAGAGTGCCCATCCTACAACGCGGTGCGACAATTCCTGTCACTCAAGTGAGCGAGCGACTGCACCCCTTCGCGGTTGCAGACCTCTTCAGTAGACTTGTAGCCCGTCGAACATCGGTGTGATTGAACTCGGACTGTGCTGCGGCGGATGAGACGGAGCTTGGCATCATGCCCAACGTGAATCTGACTTGTTTTCTGATGAGCTACCTCGTGGCGTTCGGCTTGGATATCGCACGTCTGCGATCGAAGTTGGCGTGGAGTCGCTGGGTGGCACTGCTGTTTGGCGGGGCGGGACTGCTCGCTCAAACGCTCTATCTGTTGCTGCGATCGAGTCAGACACAGCAACCGCCGTTACTCAGTTCTGCGCATGACTGGCTACTCGTGCTAGCGTGGCTCGCGGTGCTGACGCATCTATTTGTTTCCTTGCTTGACGCCACGATTGCGTCGGGGTTGGTCGTCTGGCCGATCGTGTTGTTGCTGGTCGGAGCGTCGCACTTTGTCACGTCTTCGCCGAGTCACGTCCTCGACTTTCATCGCGGCTGGAAGATGCTGC
>JAYTXB010000630.1:0-15721 GCA_043743205.1 Schlesneria sp. | reverse complement strand
GAGGCCCCGGATGTCTAGGCGAAGAACCCGGGGCCTCACGGCACCCGGCTCACCTAGATCATCAAATTATTGCGGCCAGTTGTTGATGCTCCGTTCTTATCCACCACTGACGGGCGGGAAGCAGGCGACTTCATCAGTCGTCTGGAGTGGCGAATCATCGGTGGCGTAGTTGTTGTTCACGGCGATCAGCAAGCGCGGGGCGAGCGGCTTGAGTTGGGGATGTTGCTCGGTCAAACGCTCCTTCAGTATTGCCACTGTTTCACCGTCCGACCAAGTGAGCGAGACCACATCGCTCCCCGCCAAGTCGCGGGCCTTGGCGAATAGCTTCACCGAGAGTGACTTCATGGCGTCGCTCCCGCTGTTCGACGGACTTCGCTCATCAAGGCCAGCACGTTTTGATCGGGGTCTCGAAAGAAGGCCATCCACAGATCGTGATCGGGCATCGGGGCGACGAGTCGCGGGGCCGAGACGAATTCGACCCCTTGCTGCGTCAGAGAGGCAAACGTCGCGGTGATGTCGGCCACCTTATAGTAGATGATCGAAGCGGAATGGTTCGCTTGAGTCGCCTCAGCCAACGACAGCATCAGTCGGACGCCACCACATTCCAGAAATCCCATGCTGGGCAACTCGAACAAGTACGACATGCCGAGTGTGTCGCGGTAAAAGGCAACCGCGCGAGAAACATCACGCACCGTAATGGCGATTTGTCCGATGCCGTCGAGACGAACCATCTCAGGTTTCCGAAGAATTGGGGTGACTGGTCGTTGGTCACTCATCATTTGCAATTGAGTTAGGGATTGGCTTGGGCCGGAGCGGTGGCGGCAGGGGCATCGACCACGACGAGCCGGTGGTTCTCGACATCGTATTGGTACTGCTTGCCACCCGGTAGAACGGGGAGCTGGATGTTGTTGGCCTTGATGATCTGAGTCATGAATTCGTCGTGGTCTTTGGGGAAGTGTCCCTCGGTCGCCTGAAACAGGTTTACAGCGTGTTCGATGTGTGACTTGGAAATCTTTTCCAACATCGGCCCATACGCGGATGTCGGAGCCGTGAACGGATCGGTTGCGGTGATCTTCGAGTTGCTGACTTTCGCATTGGCATTCGGGTCGTATTGGCCCACGTCCTGAGTCTTCTTGCCGATGATGCTGTTCGGAGACTTCTTCGTCTGGTCTTCGAGCGACTGCATTCCGCAGCCAGTCAAAGTGAGCAGCATCAGTGTGAGAGCGAGGCGATTCATGGCGAGAGTCCTTCGAAAAACGAGGGCCAAGAGAACGGGGGGAAAAGAACATTCGTGAACGGGGCCAAGGGTACTGACGGCGCACCGCATTGGCCAGACGGCGGCGATCTACGACGCCTCGGACTCCGAGTCGGTTGGTGAGTCAGCTCACTTCTTGGGACGAAACGCTTTGATCTTCGTCTCGTCGGTCGTGAGGTAAGGCCCTTCCAGAAGGTCTAGGCAATAGGGGATGGCAGGCATCACTGCGTCGAGGCATTCCTTGATCGCCTTCGGCTGGCCGGGCAGATTGACGATGAGCGTTTTGCCGCAGATACCCGCCGTTTGACGCGAGAGGATCGCTGTGGCGACTTTCTCCAGCGAGACCTTGCGCATCAGCTCACCGAAGCCGGGCATCATCTTTTGACAGACGGCGGCGGTGGCTTCGGGCGTCACATCGCGCAGGGCTGGCCCCGTCCCGCCCGTGGTGACAACGAGGCAACAGCCTTCCAATTCACACAGCTCACGCAATGTCTGCTGGATGATCGGTTGCTCATCGGGGATCACGCGCGCGACTGGCTCAAACGCCGACGTGAGTACGTCCGTGAAGTAGTCTCGAATCGCAGGACCACCGCGATCTTCGTATTCACCGCGACTCGCACGATCCGACACGGTGACGATGCCAATGCGAATGGTCATGGTTTGTCGATCCTCTCCGATCGCGCTCATCATCACGCCTTCACCTTCTCCGGCGCGGTACCGAACTTCTTGCCCGACTTCTTCATAGCCGATTCAAAGGCTGCGCGCGCCTTATCCCAAGCGGGTTCCATTAGCGGGATGTGACAGGCGCCCTTCCCTTCGCACGAGTTCATGCCGGGGAGTTCACCGCAGCCACCTTGTCCTTTGCAGGCGTTGTTGCCACCGCAGGCCGCATCGGCCATCGTCGCGCAGCTCCCCAGCCCCGCGCAGTCGTTGTCCTTGCCGCGTCCAAGTCCTTTGCACGAGTTCAATCCTCGGCAGACATGAGGCTCGTCGATGATGAGTTGCTCGACTTCGGACAATTCTTTCGTGGTGGCCGCTGTCGTGGTGGCGGGGGCCGCTGCCGGGCCGGTCGGTTGAGCAGCACCTCCACAACCGGCAGTCGCACCGGCGAGGACGCCGCCCAGCGCGGCCAGTGTCAGCTTGTGAAAATCGCGTCGATCTAGTCCGTCGTGGTGCATGGTAATCCCTTCGTGAATGTGAATGAGGAGAGGGGCGAGTCCCCTCGCGCGACGCATGGTAACTGCCGCGCCGTCCGTTGTCTTTCGTCGGGACTCCCTCGTTCTGGATGAGGTCTCTGCTCGATGTTCTGACTCATCGAAGGCCCGAGTTCCCACTCGCGGAGAGTCGGTTGCTGCTCTGTATGGGCGCCGTTATCGTTCCGCCTCGGTTGCCCCTGCGAGTCGTCCTGTTTGAAGGATGAGTACTCGTCTGGGAGTCAAATCGGGATTTGTAGGATGGGCACTCCTGCCCGTCCGGGTTCTCGGCACACGGTGGCAATGGGAGTTCACGCGAATGCCGGGCGGGCAGGAGTGCCCATCCTACGGTGTCGCATTGGGATCGATTCTTAGTTTCGATGACAGTTCAGCATTTAGCATGAGGAGCAGCAGCGTGACGGAGCGAGTGGTCATTATTGGGTCCGGTCCGGCCGGATGGGCGGCTGCGATTTATGCCTCGCGAGCGAACTTGGAACCGCTCGTGTTTGAAGGTGCTCTGACCGAAGAGAACCGGATGCGCGGCACGCTGCCGCTCGGGCAGCTCTCCCTCACCACGGAGGTCGAGAACTACCCCGGCTTCCCGGGTGGCAACCTGACGCAGTACTTGGAGACCGCGCTGCCGGAATCTCAGCGGCAGTTCATGGCACCGCATGGCGGTCATGGTGTCACTGGACCCGAACTGATGGAGTTGATGCGGCAACAAGCCAAGAACTTTGGGACGCGCGTCATCACCGACGATGTTCTCGAAGTCGATCTGTCAGTGAAGCCGTTTCGGATCAAGCCGCTCGACGGCGAAGCGATCACGGCCCATTCGATCATCATTGCTACCGGGGCGCGAGCGAACTATCTCGGCCTCCCCTCCGAAGAGAAGTTCAAAAACTTCGGTGTCTCCGCGTGTGCCGTCTGCGATGGCGCGTTGCCTCGGTTCCGCAACAAGCCACTCGTCGTTGTCGGCGGCGGTGACAGTGCGATGGAGGAGGCGAGCTATCTCACGAAGTTCGCCTCGACCGTGTACCTCATTCATCGACGAGGCGAGTTCCGCGCGAGCAAGATCATGGCGCAGCGCGTACTCGACAATCCGAAGATCAACGTGAAATGGTTTTCGGGCGTCGAAGAAGTCCTCGGCGACGAGAAGTTGGGTGTGACGGGCGTCCGACTGAAGAATTTGCAATCGGGCGCGTTGGAGGACATCGCGGCAGCAGGGATGTTCTGTGCGATCGGGCATTCGCCGAACACCGACTTCCTCAAAGGCCAGATTGCGACCGACGACAAAGGCTATGTCATTTACAACCAGCCGTTTCGCACGATCACGAGCGTTGACGGCGTCTTCGCGGCGGGCGATGTCGCCGACAGCTATTACCGCCAAGCGATCACGTCGGCAGGAACCGGTTGCATGGCGGCACTCGACGCCGAACGCTGGCTCGCCTCACAAGGCGTGCACTAGCAGCCCGTTGAAAAACGTAGGATGGGCACCTTGCCCGTCCGATTTCCCGGAGAAAGCGACGGCCTGGGAGGCCATCCTACAGTGGGAGTTGTCGCGAGTATCCGCGAGCCGTCGAGCAAGGTGAGGAGTTCAGCATGTCACTGATTTGGCGATGCGTGGTGATGGCATTGATGGGGTCCGCGCTGATGGTGGATGCCACCCTGGCGCTCGCCGTTCCCGGTTGTCCCTTCTGCGGACCGACGGAGCCGCCGTTCAGTCAGCGGTTGGCCAAGTGCGAAGCGGCTCTCCAAGTAACGTGGGTGTCGCAAGAAGGTGATGCGACAACCGTCAAGGCCGCGACAACATTTGAAGTCGTTCAGGTCATGCGTGGCGATGCAAATGCATTCAAGGCGGGGACGCGCGTTCAGATTCCTTTTGCGCGCGATGGTCAGCCGGGCGACATGTTCCTGTTGTTTCGCGAGGCGGGTGAAGATGAGCCAAAGTGGACGGAACCGGTCGAAGTGACCGAGGGGCGTTTCGGGTACATCAGTCAACTTCCCTCGCCCGAGACTCCCGATCGGCTGGCATTCTTTTTGAAGTTCCTCGAATCGTCGGATGAAGAGATTGCGGGAGACGCCTTCGCGGAGCTCAGCCGCGCGGAGTATCGGGATGTCGCCGCGTTGGCTCCGAAGTTGCCACGCGAGAAATTGCGATTGTGGCTGGCATCGAAAGATTTGAAGCTGCAAGTCCGCATCGGTCTCTACGGGATGCTGCTCGGTCTGAGCGGCGATGATCGTGACGCAGCGTTTCTCGAATCGCTCATCATGACTCAGCCTGATCCCGAGCGACCACGCTTCGGAATTGATGGCATGATGGCGGGGTACATCCTGCTTCAAGGCGAACGCGGGATGAGCAAACTGCTCGACGCGAAGTTCGATGACCCGCTCGCCGAAGACGATTTGCTGCCGATCCGCAATGCGCTGGTCTTCATTTGGGACTACGCGAAAGACCGTGTTCCCAAGGAACCGCTATTAGCGGCGATGCGGCGATTTCTGGATCGGCCTCGGCTGGCGGCGAGTGTCCTGAAAGACCTCGCACGCTGGAAGGACTGGTCAGTGCTGGACCGCCTAACGAAGAAGTACGGACAACCTCCGTTTGACTCCAACCTCGCCAGGCAGGAGATCGTGTCCTTCGCTCTCGTGTGTGAGCGCGAGGGGAAGCGGCAAGCTCCCGATTCGCTTCCCGCTTCTGCGGTGCTGGCGCGGACCTTCTTGAACGGTCTCGATCCAGCGTTCGTGCGCGGTGTCGAACAGAGTCGCGGCGGAATCGCTCGCCCGCTGAATGAGGCGCAGTAGGGAAATAGGAATGTCGTGGGCTACGACACTTCGCTCGTCACGAGTGTGGTTGTGTCGCGTGGAGAGGTGCGTCCGAGAGGTCTCATTGGTAGGCCGCCTCCATCGCGGACCTGCAAGACTTCTTCGATTGTGGTCAGTCCCTCGCGCACTTTGCGCAGACCGTCGAAGCGGAGCGGGATCATGCCCGTTCGCTGGGCGTGCTCGGTGAGCGTTTTCAGCGTTGGCGAAACGGAAAGGGCTTCGCGCAGAGCGTCATCCACTACCAGCAGTTCGTGGATTGCGATCCGCCCGGAATAGCCCGTGTTCCGACATTTGGCGCAACCGGCACCTCGGAAGAACTCGGAGCATTCGAGGCCCATCTGCTGCATCGTGGCAAGCATTTCTTTCGAGGGTTCATACGGCTGTTTGCACTTCGCGCAGATGCGGCGACAGAGACGTTGGGCGAGGACACCGTTGAGTGCCGCACCGATCAGATCGCCTTCGATCCCCATGTTGATGAGTCGCATGACGGCACCACAGGCACTATCCGTGTGGAGCGAACTGAATACGAAGTGCCCGGACAGTGCCATTTGAACGGCGGTCTGTGCGATCTCAGCGCTGCGAATCTCGCCGATCAGCACGATGTCGGGGTCCTGCCGCATCAGGCAGTTCAGCACGGTCGAAAACGTCAGACCGATCTCATCGTTGACGGGGAATTGATTGATCAGCGGCAGTTGAAATTCAATCGGGTCTTCCACCGTGCAGATATTTTTTTCGAGGGAGCTGACCGTGTTGAGCGCCCCAGCAAGGGTCGTGCTTTTGCCGCTGTTGATCGGCCCGGTCACCAACACCATGCCGTTCGGCTTGTGAATCAGCGACTGAAAGCGTTCGAGGTTTTCGCTACTGAATCCGAGTTGTGACAACGACAGTGGGTGGTTGCGGTTATCTAAAATACGGATCACGGTCTTCTCGCCCTGGGCGAGCGGCAGCAGGCTGACGCGCAGATCGACCGACCGATTTTCCAGCATGACGTGGATGCAACCGTCCTGGGGCAATCGACGTTCAGTGCAATCCAAAGCAGCCATGCTCTTGATGCGCGCGACAATTGCGGGCGCGATGCGACTCGGCAGTTCCAGAGACTTGAATAACGCGCCGTCCACGCGAACCCGCACACGCAGATGTCGGTCGCTCGGTTCGAGGTGAATGTCACTCGCGCCGTCTTTCACCGCCGCCGCCAGGATGAAGTTGACCAACCGGCTGACAGAGCTTGATGGAGTCTGCCCGTTCGACTCGGTCGCAGAATCGAGGTTGTTGAGAGACTCTTCGATCAAGTCCCTGAGATCGCCGTGGGCATCGTCCAGAGTGTTGTCGATGACGAAGAGGGGCGTATCGGACAAGTTCGTCTGCAATGCCCGGCGAATGTCGCGTGCGGAGGCAATCGCCAGTTGCACTTCACACCGCGCAATCGACTTCAGACGATCGAGCAGAAAAATGTCGGACGGTTCGGCGACGGCGACCGTCAACGTGTCGCGCAGTTTGAACAGCGGTAGAACGAGATTTTTTTCGAGCACATCACGCGGCAGCAGTTCGACCACTTTCGGGTCGAACATGAGTGCGTCGAGCCGCACGAACGGCAGCCTGAACTCAATGGCCAAGCACTCCAAAACTTGTTCTTCGGTGCAGAACTCGCGTTCGATCAAGACCTCTCCGAGCAGCTTGTTTGCTCCACCGTCGGACTGCACCTTGAGGGCGGCCTGCAACCGATCGGCCGTGAGAAACCCCTGACGGACCAACAGGTCGCCAAGTCTCGGTCGCGGCTTGAGCAGGGGCTTGTTCATGGTGGTGGACGGTTAGCGAAAGCTGGCAACCGCATCAATCACGGAGTCGAACAGGTCGAAGCGTTGATCGAGGCGAGTCACTTCAAAAATCTTGCGACCAGGGTTGGCGAGGCCACTCACTTTGACGGCCCCTCCGGCTTGCCTGGCTCGGTCCTGCAGATCGAGCAACGCGGTCAGGCCGATGCTGTCGAACAGTTCGCTGCGGTCCATCTGCAACACAATCGACGAACGTCCCAGATTCAAATGCTCGTTCAACGACGAGGCAAACTGATTCGAGGTCTCTTCCGTCAGATCGTCGGGAGTGTGGACGACCAGCACGTTCCCAAATGTTTCCGTGGTGATGTGCATGTCTAACCTCAACGGCACGTGCGAGCGTCACGAACGAGTGAACTGCGGGTCAAAATGAGGAGATCGCCAGTGCGGACTCGCTGCCATAGCGTGACATGTGCGGAGTCGAGTCGAGCTTCAGGATTTCATAGACGCGCATGACCAATTCACGCGGGCTGAAGGGCTTCATGACGACGGCCGACAATCGCAACACGTCTTCAATGCTCTCCTCGTCATCGAGTTCAAATCCGCGAGCCGTCAGCATGATCACCGGCAGGTCGGCCAAAGCGGCATCGGCTCGGACGCAGCGCACGAGGTCCGCACCGTTCATGCCCGGCATTGTGTAATCCGTGATGAGCAATGATGTCGGAGCGCGTTTGAGCAATTCCCAGCCGGTCTCCGCGTCCGGTGCCCCATGCACATCAAAGCCAGCGCGGGTGAACTTCAAAGAGATGGCGCGCACGATGTGCGGCTCGTCGTCACAAACGATGATGCGGTGAGACATGGCAAGATTCCTGAAGGTGAAGTGTGAAAGAGACGAGATCGTCTCGGCGACAGTAAATGATGGCGTATTCTGATTGGTTCACGCTCGGACAGCCTGCATCTCGACGAAGCGTGCCGTCCGCTCGCGGTGCCCGAGCGGAATTCGCACCGCGAAACAACTTCCCTGTTGGACTTGAGACGTGACGGAGATCGCTCCGTCGTGAATTTTGGTGACGATGTACTTGACGAGCGCCAGTCCGAGTCCCGTCCCGGCAGCGGCCTTGTTGTTCTGAGGGACTCGATAGAAGCGCTCGAACAGACGTGGCAACGATTCGAGTGGAATCCCCATGCCGTTGTCCTGGACTTCGATCACTACGCGTGTGTCGTCCATCCGGCTGCGTAGCCGGACCTCGCCCCCTTGCGGCGTATATTTGATGGCGTTCGACAGCAGATTAATGATCGCTTGACCGAACAGATCGAGATCGACATGAGCAGGCAAGTAGAGGTCGCTGAGTTCCTCGATGAGCTTGATCTGCTTTTCTTGAGCCGCCGTGGCAACGACGGAAAGCGACTTCTTGAGGACGACATTGAGATCAACATCCTCACGCTGCACTTTGATCACGCCGCTTTCCACACGAGCAATGTTCAACAGATTGTTGACCAGTCGCGTCAGTCGCATGACCTGGTCGTCGATGAATTTCAGCAACTCGTGCCGCTCCGCCGGATCATCGACATCGCCGTCCATCATCAACTCGGTATAGGCGCGGATGCTGGCCAGCGGCGTTTTCAGTTCATGACTCACGGAGGAGACGAACTCCGCCTGTCGATTCCGTTCGATTTTTTCAACACAGATGTCTTCCAGTACGGCAGCGACGCCGGTGACGCGGCCGTCATCGTCGAGCAGATTGCCTACTCGGGCACGATAGACGGCGGGCGTGCCCGAACAATCGAAGCTCAACTCGCCCGTGGCTTGATTCGTCACAGCCGCGCGGGCGCGAGTGGACGCAACCAGTTTTTTCAGACCACCGAGGCGTTCCCACGCCAAGTTCGGCGGTAACGGGGTGCGCTCCATCACCGACGCCAGCAGCAGTGAAGCGCTTGCATTGTGGTAGATCAGCGATTCATCGGCATCGAAAATGAACGCCGGTTGCGACAACTGTTCGACGGTCTGTTCGAGTCGTCGGAGGAGGTTGCGTAGCTGGTGGGACTTCGCGTCGGAACGGGTTCGCTGTTCAGCCGCTTTGCGCCAGTCGGCGGTCATGCAACGGAGGCGATACGCGCTGGCGTGAACGAGTCCGGAATAGAGGCCGCCACGTGGCAATTGGATATCCAGAAAGTCCGGATGCCGGAGCAGTGCTTCGGCCGCAGTGGACTGTTGTTGACACCAAGTCAAAGAGACCACGAGTCCAAACACGCATCCCGCCAGGGTGATTGCCGAAGGCCACCACGTCTGATACGCGATCGCGCTGAACCCAACAGCAAGGCTACCGCAGACCAACATCGGCAGACACCAGACTGTGAACCAGACTTGCTGGCTGATCACGATGCGGGCCTCTTCCGCTACGGGCGGGAAGTAGCCCGAATCGGCCATGGAGCAGTTTCGGAAAGAAGACAACGAATCGATGGGCATGACCGAACCTCAACATCGCACGGGCAGCTTCAGCCAAGTCCTGCCGGACGATCACTCATCCGCGCAGACAACCTCGCGTCAGCAAACCTAGGTCAGGTTCGAGTGTTGTCTAATTGCTACGCGGTTGACGCGCCGCAACTTCCCATGTCGCTCTTTCGGAACACGGCTTATGCCGGTCAGTTCGCGCACGCCGGTCGTAGTGAAGAGACGGATCGCCCTCATCGAAGCGTCATGGGAAACTTGAGAACGGGATATCCGGATAACAGCCCGTTGAACAAGCACCGTAGAGCAGGCGGCTTGCCTGCTCTTTCAACGGGAAAACGAAGCCGGCGAGCCGCCTGCTCTACGTCTTTCAACGGGCTGCTATACCTCGCGCGGTGGACATTGAGACGTTTGGCGAGCCGCATGCCGTAAGGCTGCGGGTGCTTCGACACCGCAAGAAATCCGGGGCCTCACGGCACACGGCTCACCAAACTCCGACAGTGATTGATGCGCCGGTCCTAAGGTGGGCGAGAGTCTTCTTGCGGGCGAACGCCAGCGATGGCAAGAGCGGTCTGTCAACGGGAAGTAGGCACACGGTGTGGTTCATATTTTGGGCAGGTGATTCGGTGTCCGCAGCTTGACCAAGATCAGCCATGCAGAGAGTGCAGTCAGCGGCAAGACGAGTGACCAGTAGGGATAGATGAACGTTTCTTCTTCATCAATCATGGAGTCCATCGCAATGGGTGAGCGGTACACAATGCGAATTGCGGCCTTGTCAGATCGCAAGGAATAAACGTCGTCACGATAATACATCAGGTTAATTTGGTCTCGCACGACATAGCTTCGCATCCAAAGAATGAACAATGCGAACGCCATCGCGAGCGTGATCAGCCCGGTCTTGCGTCGCCAACCTCGGAAGAACTCGCCCACGCTACACGCTCGATTCCTATCAACAAAAGAACCCCGCGACTCATCATCGTGGGGTTCGTCGTTTCTGTCGATACACCTCACGGGGCCATGAGTGAAATGTTCTTGGCGAGCCGCATGCCGTAAGGCTGCGGGTTTCCTGCGGTCACCAAGAACCCGCAGCCTTACGGCATGCGGCTCGCCAATGTCTTATTTTTGGAAGCGTGATGTGTGGTCCAGGTCGTCACTTCGCATCCCATCACGGTTTCTTCGCAAGGCCCCGGTTGGTTGTGTCGATCAAGGATTCCGTGGCTTCGCCCAAAGCGGCTCCAGCCACGGCCAGACAGCGGAAGCCCCTCACCCTAGCCCTCTCCCCTCCAAGGAGAGGGGCGAGGGGACAGGAAAGGCGAACGCCGCACACTGCATTCACATCGTTGGCGATCTCCACGAGTGGCCGTCGGCTTGAATGAGATCATCAGCGGCACGCGGTCCCCAACTGCCGCTGCGGTACGGTTCGGGGATCGTCTTGCTCTGCTCCCAGTAATCGAGGACCGGCGTCACGAATTGCCAGGCCGCTTCCAGTTCATCGCTCCGCATGAACAGCGTCGAGTCGCCGCGCAGCACGTCGAGCAGCAGTCGTTCGTAGGCTTCGGGGAGCGCCTGCGTGAAGGTCTCTTTGTAATTGAAGTCCATCGTCACCGGATGAATCTGATACTGCATCCCCGGTCGCTTCGTCGAGAACGACAGTTTGATCGACTCGCTCGGCTGGATGCGGAAGACGAGTTTGTTGGGCCGTGCTCCAACCAGAGCACACAGGTCTCCTTCGCACTCGACCGTGCTAAACAGATTGAGCGGAGGTTGCTTGAACTGGATGGCGATCTCGGAGACACGCGACGGCAGACGCTTGCCGGTGCGCAGATAAAACGGCACGCCCGCCCAGCGCCAATTATCAACGAGGACTTTCATGGCGACATAAGTTTCGGTGCGCGAATCAGCCGGGATGCGTTCTTCGCTCAGATAGCTCACCGCCGGTTGGCCATCGACGACTCCCGCCGAATACTGGCCTGGGATCACCCACTTCGACACATCCCCCTTGTTCCCCGCCGCGAGAGCCTTCAGCACCTTCAACTTCTCGTCGTGCAGATCGCGTGCGTTGAAGAGGGCTGGTGGCTCCATCGCGATCAGGCAGAGTAACTGCAAGACGTGATTCTGAAGGACATCGCGCATCGCTCCCGAGTTGTCGTAGTAGCCGCCGCGACCCCGCTCCAATCCCTGCGACTCGGACACGGTGATCTGCACGTGATCGACCTGATTTCGGTTGAGCAGCGGCTCGAAGATCGAATTGCCGAAGCGGAACAACAGAATGTTCTGCACGGTCTCTTTCCCGAGGTAGTGGTCGATGCGATAGATCTGCTCTTCGCGCAGCAGTCGCCGCAGATTGCCGCTGAGTTCCTGCGCCGAGGTGAGATCGCGGCCGAACGGTTTCTCGAACACGACGCGCAGCTGATGCGAGGAGTCGCGTCCGGGAATCATGCCGCAAAACCCAAGATGCTCGATGGCGGGCAGGAACAGATCGGGTGAAGTCGCCATGTAGACGACGCGACGATGGCCGACGCTGTGCCGGTCTTCAATCGTCTCGACCTGCTGCTTGAATTCCGGATACCCGTCGGGTGAGGCAATGTCGAGTTGCCGATAGTAGAGTCGCTTCGAGAATTCGCTCCAGCGTTCGGGCGAGACGGCACCGGCACGCACATGGCCGTTAATGGCCTCGTAGATTTCCGCACGGAAGCTCTCGTCGGTCTTCTCGCGTCGAGCCACACCGATGATCGGCGCGTTGTCCGACAGATAGCCGTCGCTCCACAGATCGAACAGCGCGGGGAGCAGCTTGCGCGCGGTGAGGTCTCCCGAGGCACCGAAGATGATGACCGACGCGGTCTCGGCGTGAGGGACATCCGCCGCCGGAGCCGCAGTCGAATTCGAGAGTGGGGAGTTCGCCGAGGCTGCCATTGTGTTCCTTCACGGGACGCGAATACGGAAATGCGGTGTCACGGAACCGACGGGCGAGATGTTAGGGACCGTCCAGAAAATGGTCCACCAGCCGACACGACGCGCAGGAGATCGCCACGCGGTTGCGTTCGGTTTGCAGACACCCGTACCATCTCGCCGCCTCACGGGTGTCCCCGACTGCCTCCTGCCGATTTCCTCCCTCTTGGATCATCATCGTGCTGTCCGTCGATCAATCGTTGATTGAGCAGCTTCGGCGGGGAGACCGTGCCGCGTTTGCGGCGGTCGTCGAACAGCATCAGCGGGCGGTCTATGGCTACTTGCGTGCGCGGCTCCTTCAAACCAGTGATGCCGAAGACATGACGCAAGAAGTCTTCTTGAGGTTCTACGTCACGCAAGCTCGGTTCGATTCGACCTCGCTCATCCGTCCGTGGCTGCTCGGGATCGCACGCAATCTGCTGCGAGAACACGTCAAAGGATTGAGCCGTCGTAAGGAATCGAATTGGACGGAACTGTGTCTCGAACTCGAATCGGTCCTGCCGCCAAATGCCCTCTGGACTGACGACGACGACAGCCCGATCCACCTGTCGCGTTGCCTGGATAGCCTCGGCCCGAGTGCTCGCCAGGGGATCGAACTCCACTATCGCGGCGAGCAGAAATTGGTCGAGATCGCTCGGCAACTGCATCGCAGCGAAGGGGCCGTCAAACTGTTACTGCACCGTGCGAGACAAGCCCTCAGAGATTGCATCGAACGCCGACGCAAGGAATCGCGATGACCGATCAGGAACTGATCCAACTGCTGCACGAGAAACCTGTGACGGAATTCAAACCCGTCGAAATGGCGGCAGTCCGCGCACGTTGGACGCAGTCGCCTGAACTGCGACAGGCACTCGTCGAACATCTGCACCTCGAAACCCAATTGGCGGGCGCGCTCAGCAGTGTCGCGTTGGATGTCGATGTCATTTTGCAGAAGGCCGCACAAGCGAAACGTCTGTCCGCGCAGCCCGCTGCGCGAGACTGGCGTTGGGTCATCGGGCTGAGCCTGCTGTTGTTGGTGATCGTGGGTGGAGTCGCGTGGTTCAACCAACGTCCTGATCGAGATCGACTCGCGCAGAGTAACGACGTGCCGCCCAGCGACATTGCCACCGTTGACCCCGCGAATGTCGTCGCCGATGCACTGTTGCCAGAGAACGGTCCTCGTTCGCGCGGTGAGGTTTCGGCGGAAGCGGCTGTCGCAGCAGCCAACGGTGAGTCGGAGCCGTTGCCACCGACGACGCCCGGTGCACCGGTCCCTGCTGCGGAAGCGAAGCCCGTCGTGGCGGAAGTCGTTTCCGTGATCGAACCGTGGACGGTAGCGCTGTCGCGTGAAGTCGCACCGTGGCCCGCTCACAGTCCGAAGCTGACGCGCGACTTCAAGTCGGCGGGACACGACGAATTGCCCGAGACCGAAGCGAAACGCTGGTTCAGTCCCGTCGAAGGGCAACCGTTCACCTGGGCACAGGACGTTTACGGCCCGCAACACAAACGAGTCGCTCGGTTCCAAGGTCTCGGTCGATTACGAGCGCCGTGGACCGACGAAACGTTGTTGCGACTAACGCCGTTTGAGATGACCGACTTCACGCTCTTCTTCTGGCGCGGACCGCAGGGTGTCGCGCTCCGGTTCTATACGCGGCGCGAGCCGCATCATTGGGCGGCGTTCACCATCGTGCGGGAGAACTCGTCACCGAAGCCGCTCCGTTGGGGACTGCTCACCACCGACAACGGCAGCTATGTCCGAGCCGGTGCGGGGACGTTCGATCTCCGTTATCAGGCGGGGGGCATCACGCTCGCGCGCGGCGACGTGCCGTTGCTCACCGCTCCGATGACCGCGCTCCCCGATGAGGTTTACATTGAGGGCCAGTTCCGGTTGCGAGGCCTCTCAATTCACAAGAGCGCTCCGCTGCCGACTCTCCCCGAGACCTCGCACCCAGTCGTGTTGGGTGGCGGTTCTGTCGCCGCGCTGCCGTGGGCCGTCTCGGCCGAATTGCCTGCCGGACTGACCGGTCACGAAAACGGATCGGTCACGCTGACGACTGATTCACCGACGAAGATCGGGATCGTCAGCGTGCCGATTGTCGCACGCGAGCGACTCGGTGCGCAGCACGGTCTGTACGAAGTGATCGCGCGGGTCGAGTCGGCTGATCCAGGGACCGGACTCTTTCTGGGTGACAGTGACGGACGGCCGCTGCATCGCGTCGGCTACTTCAAGGAAGCGACCACGCAACAGATCACGCTCGGCGTGCTGCGGCCCGGTGAGCAGCGCGATACGGCACAGTTCGATCCGAATGGCTTCGCGCCGCCGTATCACACGCCGCAGCAGTGGCTCAAGATCGTGGCGGGAGTCGGGACGCTGCAAGTTCTCGTCAGCGGTGACGGTCGCCATTGGGGGCACCTCATCGAGAACCCGGCTCGCGATTTGATCGGCCCCGTCGCGACGATTGGCTTGTTCGGGTTGCCCGGTGCCGCATCGCGTTCGATTCGATTGAGTCATCTCGAAGTGCGCGAGCTGACTGGCGTGACCTCACTCGCCGAACGGCCGCTCGTCGTGCAGTCGCCGTCGTTCGCGAGTGACGAGTTGAAGGACATCTCGAAATGGACGCAGCGCACGCTGGCGACTCAACCGACGGGAGTCGCTCTGCCACGTTGGTTCACGGCGTGTGCCGTGGCCGCGCTGAGTCAGGGACCGGCGAAAGAATTGGGCGTGCCGCTCTTGAAGCGCTTGGTCGCGTTCGGCATTCGTTCCGCAGAGCGATCGCTCGAACAGAAGCTGTTGTTGCTCGATGACGCCGCGCTGCTGAGCGATCTCTGGGACGAAGCGACCGCACGCGGTCATGCCGTTCATTACGAAGACCTCGCCGAACAGATGGCATCGACGGGCGAACTCCATCCGCTCGCGACGCTCCGGCCCGCGATCATTCGGACGCCGATCTGGACACTCAGCAAGCTGCGGTTCGCATGGGAACTCCAGAACTCGCGCGAGTTGCTCGTGGCGGCATATCGCGGCGACTGGACCGAAGCGTGGCAGTCGAGTCAAACAGCGCTCTTCTGGAACACGGGGACTCACCCCGATTGGAAGCCGACCGAACGCAGCGATGACCTCGACAAGCACGCCCGTTGGTTAAAGGCCATCGCGATTGAGAGCGCTCCGCAACTGGACGATGGAACGGCCGGAGTCTTGCCCGGTGGTTGGCGACACCCGCTGGCGATGCAGTGGAACAAGGAGGCGTACAACGTCCGTTCCGAGTTGCAGTCGGCGTTGGTCGGACAAACGTATGAAGACGCTTGC
>JAYTXB010000629.1:0-1305 GCA_043743205.1 Schlesneria sp. | reverse complement strand
AACTGCTGGCTCGTTTTCTCACGGCCATTGGGAGTCTCCTCATTCGCATTTCGAAGCCAGACGATCCAGCATTCTCTGTCGAATATCGTGAGCGGTTTGAGGTGCTGTCGGTTTGACGGACAGTCCAACTCCTTATTTTCTGCCGGTTGAGGATCCGGTCTGGTGGAGTTCGAACTGATGGGGTGAGAGGTAGTCGAGCGAGCTGTGTTTGCGTTCGAGGTTGTAGTAGGCGAGGTAGTCGCCGATGTCGCGGCGGGCGGCGGGGACATGATCGTATCGGGTGATTTCGAGTTCGGTCTTGAGGGTTCCGAACCCGCTTTCCGCGAATGCATTGTCATAGCAGTTGTCCGCGCGGCTCATACTTTGAGCGATGCCTGCGCGACGCAGAACGGCGCGGTACTTGGTACTCGCGTACTGGCCTCCGCGGTCGGTGTGGTGGATCAGGCCTGCCTTGGGTTGCCTCTCCTTGATGGCTTGACGCAACACCGGCAGTACGAGGTCTTCGGTCATGTGATCCGTCAAGTTCCAGCCGATGATGCGTCTGGAGAAGCGGTCCATGAGCGTCGCCAGATAGCAGAACTCAGCTCCTTGAAGGGGAATGTATGTGATGTCTCCCACCCACAACTGATGCAGCCCGGTCGGCTCCGGCATCTCCAGGAGCAGGTTCGGGCTGTAGCCCAACGAGTGCCCGCTCTCGGTCGTCTTGGGGACGAAGCTCTTGGGCTGGATCGCCACGAGACCTTGATTCCGCATGAGTTTTCCCACGCGCCGTGAGCCACACGCATACTCCATATCAGCCAGATCTTCCACGATGCGCCGCGCTCCGTATCGACGTTTGTGCTTCCAGAAGATGTCATGCACCAAGGGCGACAACTCCGCATCGCGATCTTCTCGGACCGAGGGATCACGCACGAGCCAGGCATGATACGCCGAGCGACTGACCTCCAGGACGTCGCACACCGCGATCACGGGTTGACCCTCTCGAACAGTGATCGCTTCGATGGCCGCATAGATATCAGTCACTCGCTGCGGCCGAAAATGACCAACGCTTTTTTTAGGATGTCACGCTCACGAGTCACCCGCGCCAGATCAATTTCGAGCTCATGCACCCGCGCCTCGAGCGACTCCGCCATCGGTCCCGACTCCCTCAGCTGCGCCGCCTTCCACCGATACAAGACATTGGAACTCGCCAGCCCCAACCGCTCCGCCACCGAAGCCGCTGAGTGCCCATCAAGCAACATCGCGACCGCCTCACGCCGAAACTCCTCCGTGAACACCCGCCGCGTTCGCTTCCCGGGAAGGGGC
>JAYTXB010000628.1:0-3293 GCA_043743205.1 Schlesneria sp. | reverse complement strand
GATCGCGATGACACCGACGACGACCGCCGCGATCTTGCCGACGCGGACTTTGCCGTGATCGGTCATCTCGATCCGCAGCACGCTCGTCAGGAGATCGTGAACGACCGCACCGCTGGCGGCGACGATCAAACCGCTCACCGTCCCGAGAACCGTCGTGAAGGCAATGGCCGAGATGATCGCAAACAGCAGTTCGCCAAAGCTCTTCGCGAGCAGCGGTGCCGACATGTTCGAATCAGTCAGATCCAGCGTGCCACTCGTCATCGCTCCCAGTCCAAGGAACAGCGTTAGCACGTAGAAGAAGCCGATCGTCGCGATGCCGACAACTGTGCTGAGTCGCGCCGCCGCCTGATCCTTCACCGTGTAATAGCGAATCAAAATGTGAGGCAACGACGCTGTCCCGCCGAACAGCGCGAGCATCAATGAGATGAAGTCGAGTCGCGCCATGAGCGAGTTCGTTTGCAGGCCCTTAAACGTCGGGCTGTTGCCGGGACGAAGCAACTTCTCGCCGGGAGTCACTTGCGGCGTGAAGGTCACGAGTTCTCCTTCGTCCGTCTTCTTAGTCTCCTTCTTCCAAGTGACGACATCGCTGCGCTGCAACGTCGCGAGATAGCCTGCCGGGCTGAGTGGCCCCGTCGATTTTTTGCCGTCCGGCAACCGACGGATGTGACCGACCGGCCTCAAATCGGCCTCGCCTTCGTCGTGACCGTGCGGCAGGCCGTTGACGATCTTCGAGCCATCGGGCTTCGTGAGAATCGTCTGTGGCTGCATCGATTCAGGGCGATCGTCCACGGTCAGACCGCGACTCAAGATCATCCCGGTCATGATCGTGCTGAACAGCACCAGCAGCGAACCTTTGATGAACTGCACGTAAGTCGTACTGACCATCCCCGCCGTCGCGACGATCAACACCACGACCACGCCGACCATCACGACGCCGACTTCGTGCGAGTACCCCAACAACGGTTTGATCAGCGCCCCGGCTCCCACCATCTGCGGGATGAGGTAAAAAACGCTCACCACCAGCGTGCTGATCCCGGCCGACAACGTGATGCCGCGCGATTGAAACTTGCTGTTGAGAGCATCGGCAAACGTGTACTTGCCGAGTCGCTTGAGTGGCTCGGCCACGACGAACAACGCCACGATCCAACCCGCCAGATAGCCGATCGAATAGAGAAACCCGTCGTAGCCATAGAACGCGACCAGCCCGCAAATCCCGAGAAACGATGCGGCCGACAGATAGTCTCCCGCGAAGGCGACACCATTCACGAACCAGTGAATCTGGCCTCCCGCCGCGAAGTAGCCCGCCGCCGACTTGGTCTTCGCCGCGAAGTAGAAACTCAAACCAAGCGTGAACGCCACGAAGATGGCAAACACGACAACCGACATTGTCGAGGGAGTGTGAATCATGAAGGGAGCTTTTAGCTATTAGCCTTGAGCTGTTAGCAAAGAGGAAAGAATTCGAGGGGGATCGGGGCGTGAGGGGAATTGGGACCAGATAACTCCATGCTTTCGCATTTCTGGCTAACAGCTTAAGGCTAACTGCCAACAGCTTTTGCCCGACACAGCCACGTATAGACGAGGGCCAACACCATCGCGATGGCGATCAGCGCGAAGCCGTAGACGATGGCGAGATTCACACCGAACAGCGCGTCGCGGGCCATCACCTCGGGCCAGAACGCGCTAATGACGACGAAGCCACCGTAGATCAGCAGGTAGGCTAGGAACAGCACCATGCCATAGCGTGCGTTCCGCGCGGCGAGGACCATGTCCTCCACTTCCTTCGGATGATTCGCACCGTGATCGAGACCAGCCATGAGCGTTCCTTGGAAGTGCAGCCGCGCGAAGAATGAAGGGAGCGGAGGATTGAATCGGGGCGGCACAGATACCAAGCCCTTGCGCGAGCCGCAACTAAGTCGCGCGAGTGGACGCGCGCCGCAACGGCCGACAGAATGTCGCCGCTTCGATGTCTCGTGAGATCGGCTTCCAGCCCGTCGTTCCGAATGAAACGCAACGGTTTCAAATTTTCTGACAGGCTGGAAGCTTATCGCACGGAATTCTCCCGCATCCCTCACTGGCAATTGGAGTTTCCCCGCAGTGCCTAAGTCCGGTGCAGTCATCTTCACACAGTTGCAGTCGCTGCTCGATGAGGCGCGCGGGGCGTCGCGTCGCGCGAAGCAGAGTCTCGACCTGCTTGACGGGCAGATGAATGAACTCGTCGCGAGCAAAGGGGCCGCGCTGCTGGAACTCGCGCGACACTACCTGCCCGAGATGAGTCGCCCGGCGATCGAAGCGACCTTCGTGGAGATTCGGTCGAGCCTGCTCGAAGTCCTCGGTCGCAAAGAGCGGACTCAGGCGGAACTGATCGCCCGGCGCGAACGATTCATCGAAACGGCACGTAAGCTTGAGCAGCAGTTACTTGACGTGACCGCTCAGCTCAACGAACAAGTCCGACAGCGCGAGGTGCTCGAAGCGGCCGTGACCGCGCAGCTCCAACAGGATGCGCAGTTCCCCCGACTCACGCGCGAGGCCGCTTTGGCCGAAGAGGTCTTACAAAAGAACGCCGCTCGCGTGCGAGAGCTAGAACAGAGTGCCCGTGAGAAGTTGCCACCTTACAAACGCAGTTCGCTGTTTCAGTACCTGCTGCGAAAGCAATACGGCACTGCGCCGGAGTCGGCACGCGGCTGGGTACGACGCTGGGACAAGTGGGTTGCCGATCTGATCGACTTCCCGCGTGCGAAGCATGGCTACGAGTTCCTCACCACGATGCCGGGGCTGATGGCAACGGAAGTCGCTCGACGGCAGACCGAGTTCAAACTTCTCATGCAACAGGTCGAAGCGATTGAAGACCGTTACGCCGATGCCGCCGGACTGACCGCCGTGCGCGAAGTCGGCCAGAAATTGGGGGCACGTCGCGACGAATGCCTAGCTACGCGCGAGGCCAACCGACGGCAGCTCCTACAAATTGATGACGAGCTACGACAACTCGATCAGGCACAGAGCCGTTACTACACCGAGGCGATTCAAAAGTTCGAGCAGTTCCTCGGACAGACCGAGACTGGCGTGTTGCAGACGCGGGCAGAGCGCACACCCGATCCGCGCGACGATGAGATCGTGAGTCGCATCGCCGAGTTGAACCGCCAGAGAAATCAGCTCAAGCCGCGCATTGCCCAAGGGACGCTCGATGGCAAGCTGGCGGATGAACTCGCGCAGGGAGCCGAACTGGTCGTGAGCCGTTTCCGTCAGAACAACTTCGACTCTGATCGTTCGTCATTCTCACCGGCGCTCGATGTGAC
>JAYTXB010000627.1:0-8422 GCA_043743205.1 Schlesneria sp. | reverse complement strand
CTGGATGCCCGACCCGCTGCTGGCCTTCGTTCCGGTACTGGCTGCCCTCCAGCTCGGCCAGATATTCGCACTCATCGTTTTTACGATCTCGGTCGTCAGCTGGATCGTAAACCTTGTACGAGGGAATCAGCCGAACGGAGAGCCTCGCCCGCGAAACCGTCCGCAAGATCCGGCTCAGAGTGAACTGGAAAAATTCCTGCAAGAGGTCGTCGGAGGGAAGCAGGGGCAAAAGCGTCTCTCGCCACCCGCCGTTCCACAACAGCAGTCGTCTCGATCCGGCAACAACAAGAAGGGTGGCAAGCCCAAGTCGCAACAACCGCGTCCTGCCAAACCAGAGGCCAGTTCGCCAAGGCCCGGTGAGCGACTCGCTCAGTCCGCGCTGCCGTTGTCCGGACTCGGCGATGGAGTTCGTTCGCATCACCTGCAAACGTCGATGGAGCCGAATCGGATCGATGCCGCCGTGCAGCGCGACATTGACGGAGCGGTCCTCCAAGATTTGGGAGCGGATCGGTCGCGCGAGACCGGCCAGCGAACGAACACCCCGCACCCGCTGATCGCGGCCTTACGTAATCCGCAGGGAGTTCGTCAGGCGATTCTGTTGAACGAAGTGCTGAGCAAGCCCAAAGCATTGCGTTAGCAGCCGGTTGAAAAACGTAGGGCACGCGTGCGCTACGGCGTTTTTTCAACAGGCTGTTAGGCTGGTTCGGCGAGTTGCCGACGGTCCTCGCCTGACTCAGACGGTCTCGCCAATGGCCAAGTAGGGTTCATGTCCGAAGTGGAAACGTTCATCTTGTTGTTCGCAGGCCGGTTCTCTGTTCGAGGGAGTTGTGCGTACACGCTGCGGCTGGCGGAGAACTTGCCGCGCAATGGTCTGCAAACGGTTGTCATTTGTCCTGACGCCCGCATGGTCGATCGCGAACGTCAGACGGAACTGCATATTCGCGAGTTCCCCAACCTGCATTGGCCGATCTGGGGCGCGGTGGTTCGACGGCTGATGCTGAGACAGTTTCAAGTCGATCCTCCCGACTTGATCCACGTACAATCACGATCGGCTTTGGCTCAAGCGACTTGGTTTGCCCGGCGTCTGCAACGGCCCTTCGTGCTGACCGTGCATGACTATCTGCAACCCTACGAGCGGCTGTCTCTTGATCGTCGCTGGTGTCGCCGCATCATTGCGGTCAGCGACTCAGTGAAATCGGACTTGATCCTGCGCACAGGTGTTCCCACAGATCTGGTCACGGTCATTCAAAGTGGCGTTGATCGAGCGACTTCGCGCGGGTTGGCTGAAGTGTTTCAGAGCGGCCGCGTGCCGGTGGTCGGTACTGCGGGGCCGCTCGAAGCGGTGAAGGGTTTTCCCTTTTTCCTCGGTGCCGCTGCGCGAGTCCTTGCGACGGGCCGTGAGGTCGAGTTCGTGATCGCGGGAGCTGGTCCGGAAGAGTCCAATTTGCGGCGACTTGCGCGCGAGTTGGGAATCAATCAACACGTGACGTTTGTTCCGAACGTCCTCGATTTCGACGATGCGCTCGCTGCGATGGATGTCTTCGTGCTGCCGTCGCTGCAGCAGGGAATTGGGACGATTATGCTCGATGCGATGGCCCTCGGTCGCCCCGTGATCGCGACAAAAGTCGGTGGCGTTTATCACGCCGTGCGAGATCGGGAAACGGGACTGCTCGTCCCACCTTCCAACAGCGAATCGCTCGCCGAGCGGATCGTCGAATTGCTCGACAATCCGGCTCAAGCCCGCGCCATTGGCCACGCCGCCCGTGAAGTGGTGGAGCGCGACTTCAACGTGCAACGCATGGTCGAGCAAACGGCAGCGCTCTATGAGGAAGTTCTCGCGCAGCACACGCTGGTGTGAGGACGGCACGGGTGTCGAGGCGATCGACGAAGACTTCGTAGCCCTGTCGCTCCGCGACAGGAAACGCGTTGCAGAGTGAGTGTTCGATGACGAATCAGCGGCGTCTGCAATTCAACGTCGATTTGCCTTCGCGCTACCTGTCGCGGAGCGACAGGGCTACTTTGATGAATTCAATCCGGCCGCTCGTTCACGCGAACTCGGGTTGTCGGCAGTTGAGTTGATCCTTCAACCGAGTGACGATGCTGGAGTGCATCTGACTAACGCGCGATTCAGACAGACCCAGCGTCGAACCGATCTCTTTCATCGTCAGCTCTTCGTAGTAGTAGAGGATGATGATGAGGCGTTCGTTGCGGTTGAGGCCCTTCGTGACGAGCCGCATCAGATCGCGTTTCTGAATGCTGAACGTCGGGTCTTCGCCCTTGGTGTCTTCGATGATGTCGATCTCGCGGACATCCTTGTAGCTGTCGGTCTCGTACCATTTCTTGTTGAGGCTCACGAGATTCACCGCGCTCGCCTCCGACTTCATTTTCTCGAATTCCTCAACGGGAATGGCGAGCTTCTTGGCGATTTCGGTGTCGGCCGGTGGGCGACCGAGTTCCGCTTCGGCTTCCTTGCGAGCTGCTTCCAGCTTGCTGGCCTTGCTGCGCACGAGACGTGGTACCCAGTCCATTGTGCGCAGCTCGTCGAGCATCGCACCGCGGATGCGTGGGACGCAGTAGGTCTCGAACTTCACGCCGCGTTCGAGATCGAAGGCTTCGATCGCGTCGATCAGACCGAATACGCCAGCCGAGATCAGGTCGTTCAAGTCCACGCCATCGGGGAGCTTCGACCAGACTCGTTCCGCGTTGTAGCGAACCAACGGCAAGAAGCGTTCGATAAGCGCATTCCGTAAGTCTTGGTTCGATTGATCTCGTTTGAAGTCGGCCCAGACCTGAGCGATGTCGAGTTCGGATACCTTCGTGACCATCAATCCCTCCATGGACTCATGCGTGGTTCACTGCGAGTCGTCTCGAGTAATTGCCACGCGATAACAGTGTCAGAACTTTCGAGCAAACTCACCGTCATAGTGAGCTGCATTCACGGGTCGCTGCATTGAGGACTGGGTATTCGACCTGTCGCGGCGAACGCTTGGCTCCACAGATGACCGCTCAGCCAACCGAGACCGTACATCACGATCAAGGCGAGCAGCGCGGCTTGGAGCGTCGCGTCGAAGCCGACCGACGAACACAACCCACGAACAACCGTCGCACCAAAACCAAACCAACCACCACACACGCCCCACTGGTTCGCCACAACCGACTCCGTTCGACGAGCAGTTGATCGAGCCGAGCCAACCTCAAAGAGGGGCCTCTCTCGACACTTCTCCGACGATTCTTTATCGGCTTTTCGTCGCGTCAGTCTTCACTCAATTCACCTTATTTTTCCCGGATATCACAACCGGCCCCAGTTCGATCAATCTCGTCGCTTAGCCGCAGATACTTTCAAGTTGCCGCGACCTGTCGCGCTCGGTTGTCATCTTCAACTGGAAGCCACCTGTGACTGTCGAAGCCGCTCGAAATACCCCATTTCAGAACGAGCCTCAGTCACTCGGGCCAGTCGCTCGGCCAGTCGTCCGATCGCGCGTTGAGCCTGGCACATGGGGTCGCATTCGGACAGTGACCGTCGCGCGGCGACTGCGTCCTGCACGACAACGTCCTCGGGAATGAAGCCCGCTTCGTCGAGATCGGCACGTAGAAAGGAACGAGCTGCGTGACGGAGCCGTCTCAGAATCTCAGTGGCTTGATCGGCGGAGTGGGCTCGATTGACGAGCGCCGACACGACGAGCCCCTCGGCGCTCGTGAGACTCTTCGCGGTCGAATAGGCTTCGGCGATTGCGGTCGGCTCGGGAGTTGTCACGATCAAGACGCGATCAGCCGCGCGAATGAAAGGGCTGCTCCCGCGAGACGACCCGCTCGATGTATCGACGACCAACCAGTCGTGTCGCTGTTCGAGATCGGTCAGTTGCGGCAACAGGTTCCTTGAGGCCACGTTCGCCGCAAGTAGACAGCTTGCGCCTGAGACCATGCTCACGCCGCTGGGCCCAACGTGTGTGATGTCCTCCAAGCGCCGCGATCCCGCTGCGACGTGCGTCAGATTCCAGTAACCGTTCCGACCGCAGAGCAGTTCGAGTTGCCCGACACCCGCGCAGGCATCGAGCAAACAAACGGATTGACCACTTTGTGCAAGAGCGACCGCGAGGTTGATCGCGATGACACTCTTACCCACGCCGCCCTTGCCGCTCGCCAGCGCGATCACCCGGCAGGTGCGCACACGGCACGACGAATCGCTCGCACGCAGCGCGCGTTGGGCGACGAGCGACCGCAGTTCGCGGGCTTGATCGTGTCGAGGATGTTCGAGCGTGGCTGTGGTCATCAAGTAAAAAGTCTTCGAGCGAGTTGTAGGATGGGCACTCTTGCCCGTCTCGATATCAGCGATGGAGGACGTTGGACACAAAGCCGGACGGGCAGGAGTGCCCATCCTACGGTGCTATGTTGGAGCTGGACTCAGCCGGTCGCGACCCAAGATGAGTCGTGCGGCACGGCAGGCGTTGGCAGGTTCAATGTCGCGCGGGACTTCCTGTCCCAAGGTGATGTAGGAGATCGGCACGGCGATATCGCGGGAGACCGACAACAATCCACCGCAGCCCGTCGCTTCGTCGAGCTTGGTCAGAATCAATGAGGTCGGTCGAACCGCGGCGAAGCGTTCCGCCGTGGAGCGAAGTGACCTCGCGCCCGAGGTGAGACTCAGCACGAGACAGATGTCGTCGGGAGTGGCCGCCGCGACGAGTTGTTTCAGTTCTTCCAACTGCCGCTCGTCGTGAGGACTTCGGCCAGCGGTGTCGATCAGCACGAGATCGAACTCGGCAAACTGTGCTAATGCGGCGGGAAGTTCTGCTGGGCTGGAGACGACTTGCAGCGGCAGGTCAATGATCTCGGCATAGGTCCGCAGTTGATCGACGGCGGCCACGCGATAGGTATCGACCGTGATGAGTCCGACGCGCAGATCGCCCGCCACTCCAAACCGTCCGGCCAACTTGGCGATGGTCGTCGTCTTGCCGACGCCCGTCGGTCCGACCAGCATCGCCACACGCCGGTAGCCGCGTTTCGGCAGCAGTGGCTCGGTGCAGCGCAACTCCCGCTCGATGAGTGCGGTGAGCAGCGAGGTCGTTGTGGCGGTGTTGTCGAGTTGTTCCGGCGTCGCGTGCTGTTGCATCTTCGCGATCAATTCCCGAGCGATCTCATCTTCGACATCTGCTTCGATCAGCGCGAGATAGTGTGCGAACAGACCCGGTGGAATCTCGACCAAACCGCGCGGTCGCGTCTGTCGTCCCAACTCGGCGATCATCTGTTGCAGCGAATCGAGTCGTCGTTCAATGTCAGTTGAACTCGCCTCCACGACGGCTGAGTGAACGACATCTTCCGATCTGTCCATCGCGATCTTGTTATCGAAATGGGAGTTGAGGCCGTGAGCGTTCCGCGAGGGTGTAATTCGCGCGGGGCTGGGCAAGCGCAGTGGATCGTTCGCTCGTGAACTGGCTGTTTGTGGAAGGCGAGTCAACCGTTGACCGCTCGTCGGCTTGATCTCAGTCTGACTGCTGCCATCCGCTTCTCGCGCTGGCTTTGTTCTCTTCCCTCCCCGCTGAGGGGAAGGAGAAAGAGTTGCCACGGCCACAGGCGTCATGGTTGAGGTTTCGTCAATGGCCAGACTCGTCGAACCATTCACACCCGTCGCGCCGCAAGCCGCGTTTCGTTTGGCTTGAGCTGCCGCCGCCGCGATGGTCCCTTGAGTCGTCGGCTGCATGACCAGTGGACGCGACGCAGTGGCTTGCTGCGACGGGGACGACTGAGAAGACGAAGTTTGAGAAGTGCGTCGGCTCGACCGCGCGACGCTTGCCGTCACTTCAACTTCAGCCTGAGTTGCGAACCACGAGAAGAGGCTCCGTTTTGTGAGTTGCTTCGTTTCGACAACGACCGCCTCGTGACCCATCTCGCGACGAATCTGCGCCAGCGCATCTTCCACCGAGGCGGCTCGGAAGGATCGAATGTTGTCGGACATACACACCTCGGAATTCACTGAGAGACGATTTGAGAACCACTGAAAACATCTGACGCAGCAAACATCCGAAGTCTCCGAAGACTTCAGATGTTTTGGGATCGGCACAGACTCCTACGAAAACGCCGGGACGACATGTTCCATCCCATGTGGACTTCTGCCCCCTGCCCCCTGACTTTTCACTGGCAGCTTGACCGCATTCAACGGGACTTGACCGTGCGACTCCAAACGGGTCTCACGGGAAATTTCGTTCAGGCTGAGGACCGTCAATCGAGGCAACGGTCCTGCGGTGATCGACCGCACGCTGCGACGGACTCGCGCACCGCAGACGACGACGGGAAGATGTCCCGCGCGCACGAGTCGCTTCATTTGACGAGCCAGCTCGTGAACGACTCCTTCGATGACTTGCGGCGTCAGTTTGATAATCGGGCCGCGTTCGGTCGATTCGTAACCGTCGGCGAGTACGTCTTCTAACGCGGGGTCGAGCGTGATGGCGTGCAGCGTTCCAGTCGTGTCTCGATACGGCTGGCAGATCGTGCGACTCAGGGCTTGTCGCGCGAACTCGGTCAGCAGCGTGGTATCGCGCGACTGATCGGCATGGTCGCCGAGCGTTTCCAAAATTGTTTCGAGGTCTCGCACGGGGACTCGCTCGCAGAGCAGATTGCCGAGAACCTGATGGACCTGCGATGGCTTGAGTAACGCAGGAATCAACTCCTCGACGACCTTCGGTGAGGTCTGTCGCAGGTTGTCGAGCAACTGATGGACTTGTTGTCGCGAGAGTAGTTCGTCCGCGTGAGACCGCACCACGTCAGCCAGATGCGCGACAACCACGTTCGCCGGTTCGATCACCTTATAGCCGAGCGTTCTCGCATGGTCGGCTTGAGTCGCGTCGATCCACTTCGCCGCGCGATGCGACGCTGGTTCTTCGACAGTCACGCCCGGCAACTCGCCGCTGACAGAACCGGTATCGACCGCCAATAGGCCGTCAGGCTGGACCTCGCCTGAGGCGATCGTCACGCCGCGCAGCTTGATCTGGTAGCCCCGTTCCTTCATCAACAGGTTGTCGCGAATCCGGACCTTCGGGAGGATGATCCCCAGCTCTTGGGCAATCCGGTGACGCAGGTTCGTCACGCGATCCATCAGGTCGCCACCAGACTCCGGGTTCGCCAACCGAATCAGACGGAAGCCGAGTTCGAGTTCAATCGGATCGACGAGCAACTGATCTTCAGGACGAGCAGCCGGCTTGACCGATCGTTGTTGTGCAGTATGAGCCTCTTGCTTCGAGCGATCTGTTTCCACAAGCCGCTGCTGCTGGCGAAGGTTCTCACCCACGAGGGCACATCCGACGCCTAAGACCAGCAGCGGCAACATTGGCAAACCGGTGAACGCGAGTACGAACAGCATGATCGACGCGAGGTAGAGCGCGGCCGGTTCGCGTACCGTCTGTCCGATCATGTCGCGTGACAGATTCGAGTCGGAGGACGATCGCGTGGCGAGCAATGCGGCGGCGAGGGCGATCAAAAAGCCCGGCAACAGCGTTACGAGACCATCGCCAATCGTCAGCATCGTGAAGACTTCGACCGCCTTCGCCGGGGCCATGCCGTGCTGCACGATCCCGACGATCAGTCCTCCCACAATGTTAATGAACACGATGAGGATTCCCGCCAGAGCGTCACCGCGGACGAACTTCCCGGCTCCATCCATCGCCGCGTGGAAGTCGGCTTGAGCGGCAATCTCGGCCCGTCGCGCACGAGCCACGTCAGCCGTGATGTGTCCGGCGTTCAAGTCGGCGTCGATCGCCATCTGCTTGCCCGGCATCCCGTCGAGGGCGAAGCGTGCGGCGACTTCACTCAACCGCGTCGCTCCCTTCGTCACCACGACGAACTGAATCACGACGACGATGGCGAACAGAATCAGACCGACCATCAGTTGGTCTTGAGCCACGAACTTCGCAAACGCTTCGATGACTTCGCCCGCTGCCCGAGTTTCGTGTGTCGCAGCGCGGGTCAGGATCAGTCGCGTGGAAGCGACGTTCAACACGAGTCGCGCCAGCGTGGCGATCAACAACAGCGACGGGAAGACACTGAAGTCGAGCGGCTTCGCGACGAACACGGTCGTCAACAGAATGACTACCGAGGCCGTGATGTTCGCAGCCAGCAACAGGTCCAGCACCAGCGGCGGCATCGGCACGATCACGACCAGCACCGACAGCATCAGCAACACCGGAAACACCAACCCCCAAGAGGAGGCGGTGCGTCCGCGTTGTGACGCGTCGGTCGAAGTCAGTTGCGTGCGGTCGATGGGCATCCGTGCCTCCGCAAAAACGGCGTCCGTGCCGTCGTTGAAGGTGACGTGTTTGGCAATGAATTGTGCGGGAGAGTGAGTCGCGCGGTAGATAAGGGAATCGCAAAGTCGTGTCCAGACGAAGGGGCTTAGGAAATCGACGCAACTCGTTGAACCGGCAGAACCTGC
>JAYTXB010000626.1:0-2798 GCA_043743205.1 Schlesneria sp. | reverse complement strand
CGGGAATACGGTCGTCGTGCGCACGGACTCGCAGGAGTATCACGCGCGGTCGCTGGTCATCACGGCGGGAGCATGGGCCAGTCGCTGCGTGGCCGACCTCGGAGTTCCGCTGCGAGTGCTGCGAAAGTTCGTCGCGTGGTTTCCAATCCACAGCGGTGAGTATCGCGTCTCGCAGGGAATCCCCACGTACTATTTCGAGCAACCGCACGGCACGTTTTATGGTTTTCCGAGCCTCGACAGCCAGACGATCAAAGTGGCCGAGCATTCCGGCGGACAACTCGTCACCGATCCGATGTTCGTTGATCGCGAGCGTCATCCGTCCGACACAGAGCGGCTGAATGAGTTTGTCGCGACGCATCTCTCGGGCATTCACGCCGAAGCCGTTCGACACTCGGTTTGCCTGTACACGGTCTCCCCCGATCAGCATTTCGTGGTTGATCTTCACCCACAATGGTCAAACGTGGCAGTGGCCTGCGGCTTCTCGGGCCACGGATTCAAATTCACTCCCGTCATCGGCGAAGTGTTGGCCGATCTGGTTCAGCACGGCCGGACAGCGCTGCCGATTGAGTTCATCGGGCTGAGCCGCTTCCGACCTGATGAGATCACCTCGATAGAATCATCCCGTTGAGACTTGCCACCCACCCACCTATTCTCCGTCCCATCTCAACCTTGAGGACAGTCGCACTGACTCGTCAGGTTTTGGCGGACACGACGCCGAAACCAACGAACGGGGCCGTAATCACATCCCGATCTCCCACGACTCGTTTAACCGCGTGGGCAACGCCTCGCGCGTCGAGGGGACATCAGTTCCAACTTCACCGCAACGCGCGGGGCGTTGCCCACGCGGTTAAACGAACGTCCAAATCGGGATGTGATTGCGGTCCTGTTCCCAACGACACAATTTCGCTCAGTTGGCCTGACTGCTTGGAGACCTTGCCCGTGACCGAACCCCTCATTCGATTCGATCACGTCACCAAGCGGTTCGATGCCGTGACGGCTCTCGCAGACGTGTCATTCGACGTGCAGCCGGGTGAGTTCCTCGCACTGTGTGGCGAGAACGGAGCGGGCAAAAGCACGCTGATGAAAATCCTGTCCGGCGTCATTACCGACTACGACGGCCAGATCGTCGTCGCCGGAGAGCCGCTCGTGCTGAAGGGGACGCGCGACGCCGAAGCACGCGGGATCAGCATCATTCATCAGGAGCTAAACCTCGTCGGCGATCTGTCTGTCGCAGCGAACATCTTTCTCGGACGAGAATATCGCACGCCATTAGGGCTGCTCGACGACCGCCGCATGGAGCGTACTGCAACTGCGATGTTCGAGTCGCTCGAATGTCAGATCGACCCGCGCACGCCGGTACGCGCGTTGCGCATCGGCGATCAACAACTGGTGGAGATCGCGAAAGCACTCAGTCAGGAAACGCCGACAGGCGAGAGGGCAGAGACGAAAGACGGCGCGAGGTTGCCCTCTGCCACTTCGCGCATCCTGATTATGGACGAACCCACCAGCGCTCTGACCGAGTCGGAAGTGGAGCGACTCTTCCGCATCATCACGCGGCTGCGCGAGCAGGGTGTCACGATCATCTATATCTCCCACAAGATGGACGAGATCTTCCGCAATGCGGATCGGATCACCGTGCTGCGCGATGGCCAAGTCGTGCAGACACTCGACCGCGCACAGACAACTCCGCGCGAGATCACGCATCTGATGGTCGGCCGCGATGTCGGCGCGAGTGACTACGCCGCGAATCGCCAGCCGGGTGAAACACTGCTGCAAGTCGATCGACTGGCACTCCCTTGGCGTGGTCACGTGCGGCAATGGCGTTTGAAAGAGATCTCGTTCAGCGTCCGTCGTGGCGAGGTCGTCGGGTTCGCGGGCTTGATGGGAGCGGGGCGAACGGAGTTACTCGAATGCCTCTACGGTGCGAGCCTCGAACCGCCTCAAGGCCGTATCGAACTCGATGGCATGACCGTGGAGTTCGCGCATCCGGAACAAGCCCTGCGCGCTGGAATTGCTCTCGTCACCGAAGACCGCAAGCGGTACGGGTTGTTCGCGCCGATGAACGTTCGCGAACACATCACGCTCTCGTCGCTGAGTGAAGTCGCCACGAGCGGGTTCCTGAATGCCGCTGCCGAACGCGACGCTGCTGCCGATTCGATTGCGGCCCTACGAGTGAAGACCGGCGGACAGTCCGCCGCAATCAGCAGTCTGAGCGGCGGTAACCAACAAAAGTGCGTCATCGCCCGCGCACTCCGCACCAAGCCAAAGCTCTTGCTACTGGATGACCCGACGCGCGGCATAGATGTCGGCGCGAAGGCCGAAATCTATCGGCTGATCGACCAACTCTGCGCACAGGGACTCGCGATCATCATCACTTCGAGTGAACTCCCTGAACTGATCGCTGTCTGCGACCGCATTCTCGTCCTCTGTGAAGGCCACCTCACCGGCGAATTCCGGCGCGGCGAGTTCACCGAACAGAAACTCATGGAAGCCGCGACGAAGACAGTGTAAGGATCGGTGCAGCAACAATTGGCGGCATTGGCTTTCATCCGTGCTCCGGCCCTGCCATCCGTGCGATCACCTGATCTGAAGAAAATCAATCGCACGGATGGCAGGGCCGGAGCACGGATGAAGAACAAGAGACAGCATCCGGATTACTTCGATTCAAAGTGCGATCACGCCAGTTGTTGATGCGCCGGTCCTAACAGCCCGTTGAAAAACTGTAGGATGGCCTTCTAGGCCGTCGTTTTTCTGCGGGAAATCGGACGGGCAAGATGCCCATCCTACGTTTTTCAACG